>VGNF01000110.1 GCA_016866195.1 Chloroflexota bacterium
GGGGCCAGATGCGAATGGAATTCACTGGTTACGCGTTCGAAGCGGCCATCGTTGGAAGTGAACATCTTTGCCCGCTCGCCCCGATCAACCGGGACGACGCACGCCAGGTTGGCCATGGGTTTCGCAAGAATATCCCTCAGCCGGCAGCCGGAACCGCTGACGATCAATGTCCGGCCGGCCAATTCCGGGGCCGGTTGTGGCAGGGGGATTTCCTTCACCACCGGGAATTTTTCCTCCAGGGTCAAGGAAAGATCCACACAAATCGAGAGATTTCCCGCTGCGGCTTCACAGGAATCGATTTCCATCAGACGGAAGCCCGCCTCGCCCATCTGGCTTAATAATTCTTCGAGGTCCGAGGTTGGGAGTGTCACCATTTGATGCCTTTGAGGGATCGGATCGCTGCGCTTGATTATAATTTGTCATCGTGGTGAATTCCTGCAAAGCGACCGATTAATTGGATACAATCCATTTGTGTACCGAAACGCCCGCCTTGTGTTCGCGTTCCTTATGATCCCTGTCTTCGGCTGCGGAAGAAATGGTTCGGATGAAATTGCCGCCGGCAACCCTGAATTCATCACGGCCACGCTGCCCGTGACGGCACCCCATCCACCGAGCGGGACCCCTGTGCCGCCCTCCCCACTGCCGACTTTTCCTCCAACGGCGGGGATCACGACGGCGCAAATCAATGTCCGCTCCGAGCCCTCGACGGCCGGCGACAACCTCGGGACGATCGCGCCGTTTTCCCAGGTGCAGATCCTCGGCCGCGAATCCTTCGGTGCCTGGTTTCAGATTCTATACACCACCTCGCCGGATGGAAAAGGATGGATCACGGCTGCCTTTGTGCAAGTGGAGGGAATCGGGGAGATTCCGCTTGTGGAAACACGAATAGGCAGCGGGTCCCGCGTGAACGGTCTGGCGCTCCAGCCGCTCAACATTCGCCGCGGCCCGGGGACGAATTTCGAATCGCTCGGGACATTGAGCCGCAACGATGTGGTGTCCATCCTGGGCCGGGATGCAAACCGGGCGTGGATCGAAATTCACTTCAAGGACGGCACTGGTTGGGTCGCCTCCGAATTCGTGCAAGCCCACGGCCTACAATCCCTTCCTGTCACCGCAGATTCTACGGAGGTGGAGTCGGAATCCGCTCCCCCTGCGCAGGCAACGCAGCCTGCCCCAATCACCGGACTTGCGGATGGCGACACGCAGGCCGCTCCGGTCGCCGCAATCCATCTTTCGCCCGCAGGAACGCGCGCGGCGAGGTTCACCGGCCGCCTCTCCGCCTCGGCCGGGGATTTGGAGGATTGGATACGAATCACCTCCGAATTTAGCCCGGCCGCGATTTCGGTTGCATGTAAAGGGGATGATCTTTCGGTGGAGCTGTGGCAGGAGGATGAAAAGCAGTTGACAGGTACTTTGGAATGCCTGAGTACGTATGAAATTCCCGAGCCGCTGCTCGGTGTGTGGACCCTGGGGGTCAAACCGTCTTCAAATGATGGATTCCAAATTTCCACGTATACATTGCACGTCTATCTGGTTGGACCATGAACACAAACAAGAATTCAGTTGAATGGAGGACCCGCCCGGAGATCATCCGGCAGATCCGCCAATATGGAATGGTGTACGGCCTGGCGGCGGGATTTGCCTTCGCGGCCGCCTCCTGGGGTGTGGATGGATACCTGCTCCGCCTTTCCCATGGGTATCTCCCATGGACGAATTTCCTGATCGGAGTGATCCTGTGCATGCTGGGAGGTGCCGCTGCCGGCTGGCTGCGTGCATGGATGCAACATCCATTGCCCGGTATGCTGGCCTGGCTGGTTTTCGGGATACTGGTGGCCTGGCTCACCGCGGGTCTGCCCCTGGTAATCGCCCCCCGCGTAGTATCCATCCTCGAACCAGCGCTTGCCGGAATGCTCGAATACGAAACGAAGGGACAATTCATCTGGTTCGTGACCGTGGCCCTGATTTGGATCACTCCCTTCATCGTGATCCTCGGACTGCTTCAGTCTGCGTTGGTGGAACCTGCGGTCTTCTCCACGGCACTGTACGGCAAGGTGGTGCCGATCCTCGTCTGCACACTGGTGATGGGCATTGGCGCGGTCATCTCGAATTCGCTGGTCAGCTCGCGCTTCCGGGAGGCGATCGTTGCCATGGATGAAACGATTCAGTTCGTACTTGAAAATCAGGGACGGGAGGTGGACCCGCAATTGAGACGAAAGATGTTCGCTGCTTCCCTGCGCCAGGTGGAGCCGTTCCTGACCGAAAACCGCAGATTATTCATCGGCGGCTTTGACGAGGAGTTGGGGATCTTCCAGGTCCTGGTACGAATGGAGGATAAGTGGGCCAGGTGTACCGTCGTTTATAATCAGCCCACTCTGTGCAAGCTGGTCGAAGAGTAACGACCTTTCTCAGTTGGAGGAACCATGTTTAATGGATAAATACGAGGGCGACGCGATCGTAGCCTTCTTTGGCGAGCCGGTCCACTACGCGGATCACGCCCAGCGGGCCCTGCGCGCCGCGCTGGATATGAGAAAGGAACTTCAAACCCTGCGAACGAGATGGGAAAAAGAGGGTCGGCCCTCGCAGATCGAAATGGGCATCGGCATCAATTCCGGTGAAGTTTTCGTCGGCATGGTGGGGTCCGAGCAGCGCATCAATTGCACTGTCATCGGTGACAACGCCAATCTCGCCTCCCGCCTGCAGGACCTGACCAAGACCTACAACTGGCCGGTGCTGGTCAGCGAGAGCACCTATCAGCAGGCGAACGAGGAGTTCGACGCCGAGCTGGCGGATTCGGTGGTCGTCAAGGGCAAGACCGCCGCGGTCAACGTCTACAAGGTGATTGGGCGGAGAGGAGCGGCACAATCCGAAAAGCTGCATTCCTGGCAGGATTGAACCGGATTTGACATCCAATCGCCGATGGTACCTTTAGCGGATACATGCTTGTACCTTCATGGGATAAACTACCATCGTCAATGAGATGGAAGAATTTCGACATGGCGTTCCTAAAAGGATTACCAAGTACTTTACAGGTGTTAAGAAATAAAAGGAGAGTGTTTAATGGTAAAGAATCTATTCCGTTTTTCTGTCCTTGTGGTCATTTTTAGCCTAGCCGCTTGTAATCTAAACAAGACGGCCACGCCCACCGCCGCCCCCACACTTCCCCCTGCTGACCCACCCACGCCACCACCGATCACACATACTGTTATTCCCATTCAACTTCCCGAAGAGCGCACCAACAATGCCGGCGATCATGATTCCTCCAAATCCAAGGATAACGAGGAGGCTCCGGGAGGTGATCGCTTCACCTTCGCTCAATACGAGCGGCCGTTCAACGCGAATACGATGGATGTGTACTTCCCCTATCTGGATATCCAGGATACGCAAACCTTCGAAGACGACCTGTGGGTGTATGCGACGATCCAGCTCAAGGATCGCGCCGGGGACGGAACGCTCGCAGGGAGGTATGCAATGGAGATCGACAACGATCTGGATGGCAGAGGAGACTGGCTCATCCTGGCGGATCATCCAACTTCCACGGATTGGACCACGGAGGGGGTGCAGGTTTGGATGGATTCGAACGAGGATGTCGGGGGCACGTCGGTGATCTCAGCCGATGAGGGTGAGGCTCCCAATGACGGATTCGACGCGAAGGTCTTCGATGGCGGAAGCGGAAACGACCCGGATGCCGCGTGGGTTCGAGTTCCCGCGGACATCCCGAACATGGTCGAGATCGCGGTCAAACGAAGCCTTGTGCTCGATGGCAGCAGATATATGATTGGGATGTGGGCTGGAAGCGAGAGTCTTAACCCGGCCCTGTTCGATTTCAACGATCACATGACCCACGAACAGGCAGGGGCGGCGATGCGCGGCTTCGAAATCTATTACCCGATCAAGGCTTTGTCCGAACTTGATGCATCCTGCCGGGTGGCGGTCGGTTTCCAGCCGAACGGCAGCGAACCGGGATTATGCAAGACTTATATCCCGGGGGCGCCGGGCGAACCTCCGCCGCCGGGTGGTTGCCCACCGAATCCAAATTGTTTTTATGGTATGAATCCCGATTGCAGTTGTATCCCTCCCCCGCCTCCAGGTTAGGGAGCGTCACGCGGTGGTGTGACAGGCGAACGCATCATTCGCCTGTCTTCTTTTTTAAATTTTTGTTTGTGGAAGTTTGTACAAATCCCCTTTTTTATGGTAGATTTGTACACAAATCCACAAGTGGGAGGGGTTCTCATGTATGCCGACAAGATTCCCGATATCATCATTGGCCGCCTGCCCGTGTATCTGCGGGCATTGCAGCGCATGTCCGATAAGGGATTAAAAACCACATCATCGCAGGAACTCGGCGAACATGTCGGTATTTCTGCCGCCCAAATTCGCAAGGACATCTCGCAGTTTGGCGAGTTTGGCAAGCAGGGAACGGGATATTCCATTCCCTTCCTGCTGGATAAGCTAAAGGAAATTCTCAAAGTCGATCGCATCTGGGATGTAGTCGTCGTCGGCGCGGGCGACATTGGTCATGCCGTGGCAAACTACCAGGGATTCAAGAACCGCGGATTTCGTATCACGATGATCTTCGACAACGACAAGGGAAAGGTCGGGAATCAGATCGGCGAGTTCACCGTGGAGGATACGGAGGGCATGGTGGAACGGATCAAATCCACGGGAGTCAAGGTCGCCATGCTGACGGTACCCGCGGCGGCAGCCCAGACAGCCGCGGAAAAGCTCGTGCAGGCTGGCGTGAAGGCCATCCTGAATTACGCGCCGATCAATTTGAACGTGCCCTCCAGCGTGAAGGTGCAGTACATTGATCCGTCCACGCACCTGCAGCGCATGACATTTTACCTGTAAAATTCTTCAGGCAAGCTTGATGCCAATAAAATACACAGGAGCCGGATGAGGGCTCCTGGTTTCTTTTTTCTATTCTCGCGGCGGCGTCCTCGCCGCCGAGGACTGCAGGGAGATCACTGACACAAGAGGTTTAATATAGAACCGGCGCTCGAACTTGAGCCGCCGGTTCTGATTATTCCAGGCTTCTACACCTGAGGCAGGTTGCGCCGGATCACATTTAACATGGTAAAGCTCTTGACCGATCCCTGCACCACGCAGGTCAGCGGATTATCCACCAGATAGGCCGGTATGCCGAGGGACTTGGTCAGCAGTTTATCGATGCCGCGTAGCAACGCCCCCCCGCCGCACAACGCAACGCCGCGGTCGATGATGTCGGATACCAGTTCGGGCCCCGTCTTTTCCAGGACCTTACGGCCAGTCTCCACAAATTGCTTCAACGGATCTTGAAGCGCTTCGACGATCTCACCTGTGGTCAGTGTGACCGGTCTTGGCAATCCGCTTACCTGATCCTGCCCCTGCACTTCCATGCTGTTTTCGGTATCCTGTGGAACCGCCGCACCGATGCGGATCTTCAATTGTTCGGCGGTAACCTGCCCGATGATCACGCCATATTTGCGGCGCACGTAATAGACGATCGCCTCGTCCAGGTCCAGGCCGCCGGCCCGCAATGTGTCAGCCGAGACGATGCCGTACATCGCCATGACAGCAGCTTCTGTTGCACCGCCTCCGAGGCAGATGATCATGTTTCCCGACGGAGAATTGATCGGCAGGTCGATGCCGATCGCCGCCGCCAGAGGCTGCTGGATCAGGAATGCCTCGCGGCTGCCAGCTTCCATGATCGCCTCGTACACCGCCCGCCGCTCCACACTAGTCACTCCGAATGGAACTGTGATCATCACCCGCGGGCGGAAGATGCGCATCGATCCGCTGACTCGCTGCAGCAGATACGCCAGCAGCGTTTCCGTGATCTCATAATCGGCGATCACGCCGTTCTTCAGCGGCCGCGCGACCTCGATGCTTTCGGGAACCTTGCCGAGCATGTCACGCGCTTCCACCCCCGCGGCCACCATCTTCTGGTCATCGACCTCGATGGCTACGATGGTCGGCTCCTCCAGCAGCACCTGGGCGCTGTCGGCGAGACGTGTGAACATGGTACCCAGGTCAACACCCAGGTCCTTCGAGAACATGGCCACCGAAATTATCCCTCCGAACCGGGAAGGTTCACGCGGCCTTTACGATAGCGGCGGACGGCATCCAGACGCAGATTGGACTTGCGCAGGGCGGCCTCCATCGCCAGGTACACATCCGTATCCGCCTGAGCGCCGCTGGCCAGCGCCTCCTTAGCCCGCTTCCGCGCGGCTTCCGCGCGGGCTTCGTCGATCTCCTCAACATTCTCAGCCGCATCCGCCAGGATGGTGACGATCTCCGGCTGGACCTCCGCGATTCCACCCGCGACGGTGAACAATTCCTCCCTTCCGGCCGTGCGGACCTTGACGATTCCATACTTGAGTGTGGTCAGCACCGGAGCGTGTTTGGGCAGGATGCCCATCTCTCCGGCGGCGCCGGGCAGTACGACGATATCCACATCGCCGGCGTATACCGTGCGATCCTGGGAGACGATTTCACAGCGAATGGTCATGGAAGTGATCCAGAGTCACCAGGCGCGTGTCGTAGGGCATCTGCCCTCCGACACAAGTCGCCGGTCTTGGTTAGCTGCCTCGTTCCAGCTTCTCTGCTCGTTCGCGCACGTCTTCGATGGTCCCGGCCATCATAAAGGCCTGCTCAGGGAGATCATCGCACTGACCATCGAGGATTTCGCGGAAGCCGCGAACGGTTTCCTTCACGGGAACATAACGGCCCGGGATGCCGGTGAAGCGCTCCGCCACATAGAACGGTTGGGAAAAGAAACGCTCGATCTTGCGTGCCCGCGCCACGATCAACTTGTCATCCTCGGAGAGTTCGTCGATGCCGAGGATGGCGATGATATCCTGCAGGTCCTTGTATCGCTGAAGGACGCGCTGCACTTCGCGCGCAGTGGCATAGTGCTCCTCGCCGACGATGTTGGGATCGAGAATGCGGGAGGTGGAAGCCAGAGGATCCACCGCCGGGTAAATTCCCTTCTCCACGATCGAACGCTCCAGCGCGATGGTTGCATCAAGGTGGGTGAAGGTCGCCACCGGCGCGGGATCCGAATAATCGTCCGCGGGAACATATACCGCCTGCATCGAGGTGATCGAACCGGTGCGGGTCGAGGTGATGCGTTCCTGCAGTTCGCCCATCTCGGTCGCCAGTGTAGGCTGGTAACCCACAGCCGAGGGCATGCGTCCAAGCAGCGCCGACACCTCGGATCCGGACATGGAGAAGCGGAAGATGTTATCCACGAACAACAGCACATCCCGGCCCTGGTCGCGGAAGTATTCCGCCATCGAAAGCGCGGAGAGCGCCACGCGCAGGCGCACGCCGGAAGGCTCGTTCATCTG
Organism: Chloroflexota bacterium; assembly: GCA_016866195.1. Classification (GTDB taxonomy): domain Bacteria; phylum Chloroflexota; class Anaerolineae; order Anaerolineales; family Villigracilaceae; genus VGNF01. Next base: position 7,329 of record VGNF01000110.1, read on the forward strand.
GCCGTAGACCATGACGGTGTCCTTCATCACGCCGGATTCGAGCATTTCACGGTACAGCTGTGTGCCTTCTCGGGTACGTTCGCCAACGCCGGCGAACACCGAATTGCCCTCGTGTTCGGTCGCCACCGAGCGGATGAGTTCCATGATGATCACGGTCTTGCCGGTCCCCGCGCCGCCGAAGATGCCGGTCTTGCCGCCCTTGGTGAAGGGAGCGATCAGGTCGATGACCTTGATGCCGGTTTCGAAGATCTCCACGCGCGTGGATTGCTCCGCAAACGGAGGCGCGGCCCGGTGGATCGGGTAGCGAATCTCCGCCTTGACCTCCCCCTTCTCGTCGACCGGACGTCCCAATACGTTGAAGATCCGTCCCAGCGTGGTCGGGCCGACCGGCACAAGGATTGGTGCTCCTGTGGCCTTGGCCGGCACGCCTCGCTGAAGCCCATCGGTGGAATCCATCGACACAGTGCGGACCCAGTTATCGCCGAGATGCTTTTGTACTTCCAATACCAGGGGCGGTTGTCCGGCCCGGTCCACCTCGATCGCTTCATAAAGTTCGGGGACCTCCCCTTCAGGGAATTCCACATCCACCACACCGCCAAGAATTTGCACCACCCGGCCGGTAGCCATTGCCATAAGTTCCTCCAGAGTTATTGGGCCAGCGCTTCTGCGCCGCCCACGATATCCAGGATGTCGCTGGTGATCGCCTGCTGGCGCACCTTGTTATAGGCCAGCTGCAGGGCGCCCACCAGTTCCTTTGCATTGTCCGTAGCATTGCGCATGGCGATCATGCGCGCCGCATGCTCGCTCGCCAGCGATTCCAGGATCGCCTGATACACCTGCAATGCCGTGAAGCGCGGGATGATCTCATCCAGTATTTCCCGCTGGTCCGGTTCGTATTCATACGCGGCGGCAGGTCCGGAGACCTGTTTCGGTTCAAACGCCTCTACGCGCCCTTCACCCCCCAATTCGAGCGGAAGCAGCCGCTTGACCGCCGTCACCTGGCGCCCCATGTTGATGAAATCGGTATACACCAGAAATACTTCATCCGCGCCGCCCTGCATGAACTCATCCACAGCCACACGGGGGATGGCAGAGACGTCCATGAAGGATGGGGCGGCGGGCAGGTTGCTGAAATCCGCGATCACCTGCTTGCGGCGGCGGATGAGCAGGTCGCGCCCTTTGCGCCCAACGGCGATGTATTTCACGGGCACGGGAACCGAATCGAAGCGGTGCGCGGTGAAGCGGATTACGTTGGAAGTATATGCGCCTGCAAGGCCGCGATCCCCGGTGACCACTACCACGAGAGCATTGTTCACCGGCGTACGCCTGGCCAGCAGCGGATGCAGACTCTCCCGTCCCGGCTGCGCCGCGACATGGGTGAGTACCTGCCAGGCTTTGGTGGCGTACGCGCGGGTCGCCATGACCGCGTTGATCGCCTTGCGAACCTTGCTGGCGCTCACCGTCTCCAGGGCGCGCGTGACCTGGGAGATGTTCTTTACGCTTCGAATGCGGATGCGCATTTCACGGGCGGAAGCCATGGATCAGTCCTCGAATTTCCTCAGTCTTTGTTCAGGCCTGCCAACCCGCTCGAAATCCCTCCAGGGCTTTCATCAGCACGCCCCGGGTTTCGTCTGCAATGGTTTTCTTCGCAAGGATCTCCCGGCCGATTTCCGGATGGCTTGTTCCCATGAACCGGATGAGGTCCGCCTGCCATTGAGCCATCCGGTCCAGGGGCACAGCGTCGGCAAAACCGTTCGTGCCGGCGAAGATCACAATTACCTGGTTTTCCATATCCATCGGCTGGTACTGTGGCTGCTTGAGAATTTCCTGCATGCGCTGTCCGCGGTTGAGCTGCTGCTGCGTGGATTTATCCAGATCCGAAGCCATCAAGGCGAAGGCGGCCAGTTCGCGATAGGCAGCCATATCCAGGCGCAGGCGCCCGGCCACCTGTTTCATGGCCTTGGTCTGCGCATCCCCACCCACACGCGAAACGGAAATACCCACATTCACCGCCGGACGAATGCCGGCATTGAATAGGTTGCTTTCGAGAAAAATCTGGCCGTCCGTGATCGAGATCACGTTCGTCGGAACGTACGCCGAGATATCGCCGAGCAGGGTTTCGATGATCGGCAGCGCGGTCAACGAACCGCCGGAGCCCTTGACTTGAATGGGTTTAAGATCCGCCGCGTCGGGCATCCCTTTGAGTGCTTCTTCCGCCTCCGACCTGGCGATTGGCCCGCCATACACTTTTCCATCCACGGCATCCTTCTCAGTCGCCAGCGTGTCCTTGTAATCCTTCTTCACGATGACATACTTGTTCGCAAGGCGGGCTGCGCGCTCGAGCAGGCGTGAATGTAGGTAGAAGACATCCCCGGGATATGCCTCGCGTCCCGGCGGGCGCCGCAAGAGCAGGGAGACCTGACGATACGCCCAGGCGTGTTTGGAAAGATCATCATAGATCACCAGCGCATCGCGACCGTTTTCCATGAATTCCTCGCCGATCGCACACCCGGCGTAAGGAGCGATGTACTGCAGCGCGGCGGACTCGTCCGCGGAGGCCACCACGATGATCGTGTGTTCCATTGCACCGAAGCGTTCCAAAATTCCGACCGTTCGGGCGATGGCGGCCTTCTTCTGGCCGATGGCCACATAGATGCAGATCAGGTCCTTGCCCTTCTGGTTGATGATCGTATCGATGGCCAGGGCGGTTTTGCCGGTCTGGCGGTCGCCGATGATCAACTCCCGCTGTCCGCGGCCAACCGGGATCATAGAATCGATGGACTTGATGCCGGTCTGCACCGGCGTATCCACGTCCTGGCGATACACCACGCCGGGCGCGATCCGCTCGATGGGGCGGAAACCGGTGGTCCCGGCGTGGTCGAAATAGGACCTTTCCCGTCGATCGGCTCGCCGAGGGCGTTCACCACGCGCCCGATCATCGCATCTCCCACCGGCACGGAGGCGATGCGGCCGGTGCCACGCACGCTCATCCCTTCGGCAATTTCACCATAATCCCCCATGACGATCACACCCACGCGGTCTTTTTCGAGGTTGAAAGCCGTCCCCATCACGCCGTTGGCGAATTGCACCAGTTCCTGGGAACGCACATTCGCCAGTCCTTGAACCCGGGCGATTCCATCCCCGGCTTCCAGGACCATACCGATATCGCTGATGTTGAGTTCCGGCTTGAAACTTTCGATCTGCCTTTGAAAATCCCCGGTAATTTGCTTGATCAAATCAGACATTCCACCTGACCTCCATCACCTGTCCATAATGTACAAGAACCCGGATAAGTGCGTTATCCGGGATGGTGAGCTGGTTAACTCCCTGACTCTTTTAGTATTGCTTTCGTGACCATGGGCACAAACGAGCCAATGATACCTGAAAGGAGGGTGATTGTCTAGTTGCAAATGTCCGTCACCTTAAGAAATCCGGCAAACCCTTGCCATTATTTCATCTTGCGCTATGATTGCGCGGTCGAACCCCC
>VGNF01000111.1 GCA_016866195.1 Chloroflexota bacterium
GGCCTCGTCGAGGGCGATGCAATCGGTGAGTTCGACGACCTCGCCGCAGTACCCTCGATCATCCCCGCCCCCTCCTCCACCACCGCTCCCTCCACCCTCCACGCTCCACCCCCCACGACCGCCCCCTCCACGTCGCTACCTGCCTATCAAGCCGAGACTTGGATTGCGTTGGGCGGCCCGCCCGGTGACTTGGGCTATGACATCCGCTACAACTTCGACGACCACAACATCTGGTACGTCACCGACGGCAATGCCGGTTTTCACATCAGCGCCGATCGCGGGTTGACGTGGAAGCCTAGCAACCAGGGCATTGGCACCTTTGAAGGCACGATCAACATCCCCGTGTTCAGCGCGACGGTGGATCCGCACAGCCCGAGCACGATTTGGGTCGGCACGCAATTCACCGGGCACATCTACAAATCCACCGACGGCGGCGCGAGTTGGTTCGAGATGGACAACGGCGTGGAGCCGAATCGCGGCCACCACTTTCGCGGCTTCACGGTTGACCCGCGCTCCTCCAATATCGTTTACGCGCAGGCCGAAGTGGACGGCTACGTCTTCACCGACGCCGGCAAGACCGTGAGCAACCCGACCGGCACGGGGGGGCGGGTTTATCGCACGACCGATGGCGGACAGAATTGGTCAATCATTTGGGAAGGCGAGGCGCTGGCGCGTTACCTGTGGATTGACCCCGAGGACCCCGACGTGCTGTACGTTTCGACGGGCATCTTCGACCGTGGGCCGCTGAACATGCCGGCCGGGGGAACAAACACGCCGTGGAACGCCGGCGGGCTGGGTGTGCTCAAAAGCGCCGATGGCGGCCGAACGTGGACTGTGCTGGGCAAAGATCGCGGCCTGGAGATGCTGCACGTCAGCAGCCTCTACATGAAGCCCGATGACCCGAAAACGCTTCTCGCCGGCACAGGCGCAATGACGCTCGGCGGGGAGGGCGCTCCATCGGGGATCGTTTACCTGACGACCGACGGCGGCGCGTCGTGGCAAGCCGTGGTCACGGGCGACGCGACCATCGGCGCGGTCGAATACTGCGCCCAGAATCCGCAGATCGCCTTTGCGGGTGGAATTCGGGCCGTGTATCGCAGCGAGGATGGCGGACACACATGGCAGAAGTTCGGCGACGAGACGCGCGGCACTTGGGGGCCACCCGGCCTCAGCCCTGGCGTTCCAATTGACATCCAGGTTGATCCCGACGACCCGGACTGCGACCGCCTCTTCATCAACAACTACATCGGCGGCAACTTCTTCTCGAACGACGGTGGAAAGACGTGGGCTCTCGCCTCGCGCGGCTACTCGGGCGCGCTTGTGAAGGGATTGGCCGTGGACCCCCTCGATCCAAATCACATCTATGCCGGCGTTCGCATGGCCGCCTTCGTCAGTCAAGATGGCGGCCAAACCTGGCAGGGGTTGGATAATGGCGTCCTGACTCTGGCGCTCGACCCCTCCGATCCGCAGCATCTCCTGAATGTCGCCGGAGAGCGCGGCACGCTTGCGCCGCCGCTGTTGGAATCGCGCGACGGCGGGATGAACTGGAAAGAGGTGTTCCGCCTGGCCGCGCCGCCCGGCGTTCCAGAGGACCAATGGGGAAGGATGAAGTTTTGGGAGATCGCCTTCGCTCCCTCCGACCCGAAACTGGTTTATGCCGCCAGCCTCAACGACCCGCCCGACATGGGCGAGCCGGTTGACGATCAGTACCTCATCGGCGCAGGTATCTATCGCTCGACCGACGGCGGCGCGACCTGGTCGCCGGCCAACGATTCGGCCGTTGCCAATCTCGGCTTTGCATCCATCGCGGTCAGTCCGGTTGATCCGCAAACTGCCTACGCCGGAAGTTACGGCGGACGCGGCATCTTCAAGACAACCGACGGCGGCGCATCGTGGAGTCCAGTCAATTCCGGCCTGGCGCCGGCCTACAGCATCTATCGCGCCCTCGCCATTGACCCTTACGTACCGGAAACGATCTACGCCGGAGGCAACGTGGGCGTGTTCAAAACAACCGACGGCGGCGCAGAATGGAGGCAGTTGGCTGCCGGTCTCGAGCCGGGCGACACCGTGACAGACATAGTCATTGACTTTGCCAATCCGCAAGTGCTGTACGTCGCCACCAGCCGGGCCGGCGTCTTCTACTCTGCCGACGGGGGGCAGGCTTTCCACCCATTGACACAGGGGCTCGACGTCAGCCTGGGCCGTTTGGCTGTCCAGTGTCTTGACTTGAGCGCGGATGGAACAGTCCTGTACGCCGGCACGTTCGGACGAGGCGTGTATCGGCTTGGCACTCCCCCCATCTCCCCTATCCCGCCTGCGGAAGGGGGGATGGTGGCGACAGCCACCCCATCGCCCGCGCAAGTTCCCACGGCGACTCCGCAGCCCTCCGGGAGGCCCGGCTTCTGCGGCGGGGCGTTTGCGCTGCCGCTGGCGGCGATCAGCCTCGTGTGGTTGAAGCGGCGGAGGAGAATCCGATGAACCGCAACTCACACGTCTAGGCCAACGATCCGATCGAAGATCAGCGTCGCGTATCCGGCGCAGGCAGTCTTGACGGCCTCCCAGTTCTGCCAGCGCGGATCGAGGTTCTTGTACTCAGCGAGGTTCAGATCTTCGAGGTCGTAAGGGAGCTGCCTGGCCCAGGCCCAAGCCTTTGCCTGACAGGCCGGGCTCATGAAAATGGCGGACCTCTCCTCCCCCAAGGAAATAGACATGCATCGGGCCGCTGAACAGCAGTGTGCATTGGGTGTCGCGCAGGCTGGCCAGCGTCAGCCAGCCGATCGCATATTGCCCGCGTCCACTGGTGGACATGTTGCGTTCGAGGAGACTGCGGTTGAGCGCCTCAGCCGTCGCGCGCAGGGCGCTGGTCAACGAGCCGGCAGTCTGGTAAAAAACGTCGACCGCATCCGCGGCGAGTTGCTTGTATTCCGAGGTCGTAAAGCTTGCCGTCCCGGTGAGCAACAAATACTCTGTCGTCGGGTTCGAATCCGCAACGATGCCCGCGCCTGCCTGCACACTGAATGTGCTTCCTCGCCTTACGATCGTCCGAATGGCGAGACACGTATCCATATTACCGTCAAATCCGAAGTAGCCAACCATGCCCGCGTACGGCCGGCGCGCTTCGGCTTCGAGTTCGGAGATGATTTCCATCGCCCTGACTTTGGGCGCGCCGCTGACGGTTCCGGCGGGAAAGGAAGCCCGCACCAGGTCGAATGCATTTCGGTCCGATCGCAGTTTTCCTTCCACGTGCGAAACCATGTGCATGACGTGCGAATATCTTTCTACCGTAAAAAAATCGGACACCTTCACTGTACCATATTCACACACCCTCCCCAGGTCATTGCGCGCCAGGTCCACCAACATCACGTGCTCGGCACGCTCCTTCGGATCCGCGAGCAGTTCGTGCGCGAGCACGGCATCCGCCTCCGAATCAGCTGCTCGAGGGCGGGTTCCCGCAATCGGCCGCAGCGAAGCGGTTTGCCCCTCCAAACGCACGAACATCTCAGGCGACGATCCAATAAGGCAGAGGGGCTCGCCATCCACCACACCAAAATCGAAGTAGAACATGTACGGCGATGGATTGATGCGGCGCATGGAACGATAAACATCGAATGGTTCGAGGGTCGTTTCCCGCGTAAAGCGCTGCGACAGCACCACCTGAAAAATATCTCCTGCTGCAATATGCTCTTGCGCGTCCCGAACCATATCTTCGAATTGTCCCTGCTCCATGTTCACGCTTGTCCGCGACGATTTGACTTCGTGCTTCGGCGAGGCCGGCAGGGATGCATGGATACGCGACTCGATTTCATCCAGCTTATGATGAGCCGATTCGACATCTCCATCGAGCACATTGGCGATCAGTGCCAAACTGCGCCGCGCATGGTCGAACGCGATGACCGTATCGGCGAGCAGGAAAATTCCATCGGGGAGGCTTCGATGGTGTTCACTTGACGGATCGGTTCCAGTGGTTTGAGGGCGCAATCTTGATCCCAGAGTGGGTTCAAAAAACCGCACGGACTCATACCCAAGATACCCAACCAGTCCTCCAATGAACATCGGCAAACCCGCTTGCGGGGCAAACTTGAAGTTTCCTATCTCCTCCTGGACAAATTTAGTTGGATCGCCTCCAGGCCGAATCACCTGCGTCCCATTACCATCCTTGATCTCAATTTCCTCGTCTCGTAAAATATACTGCGCCCTCGGCTTGACTCCCACGAAAGAATAGCGCGCGATGCGTTCTCCGCCTTCCACCGATTCCAGCAGGAACGACGGCCCATCCCCGCGCAGCTTCATATACACGCTGATCGGCGTTTCGAGATCCGCGGAGATCTCGCGGATGATCGTTTGAGTGTGTGTGGCTTCGAGTAGCATATTGCTCCTTGTTGTTCATGTCACTCTGAGGGAGCGTTGGTTGCGACCGAAGAGTCTTGCCCGTCGTGACGGAGATTCTCACCTGCACTTGCGTGCGGTGCAAGTGTCGTCGCCGCTGAAGCGGCTCCTCAGAATGACATACCAGTGATTAAATTAAAAGCCCCTCCGTCCAATTGGGACGAGAGGGGAGTCTCGTGGTGCCACCCAAGTTAACGCATTCCTTGTTTAATAAAAAATTCCCTGTGTGATACAGAGAATTCAAGCCAGCGTCACTCTTGTAGTCTGCTAGTCGGATGGTCTTGTAGTCGCTTGGTGGAACATCCTTCTAAGAAACTCTGCTATGGTAACGGATGCAGGTCCCGTCTTGGGCTACTCGACTATCTGACTAACAAACTATCAGACGCTTTTGCCCTTGAAACTCGGAGGTCCATTCGGCTTCTGCGCGTTTGCCTTGCTTTCAGAACTTCTGCCCGGCTCTCTGGAAATCGCTTTGAAGCGTACTCGTCCTCGTCTGCGTTTTTGATTTTATTGGGCGGGATTGTATGACAGAGGGATGAGGTTGTCAAGAGGATTCGAAACGAGGTGTCATACGAACAAGACTTCGGAAGTCTTTGAGACTTCCGAAGTCTGTTATTTCACTCATGCTACAGTCGCTGATACTTTAGCCGGCAGCTTCACCACCTGGCCCACATCCACATACTCGCACCAATTTTCATACTGCGGCAGTTTACCTCGAATAGCCTCGTGATAGACGGTCTGAATCTTGCGCGTGACCGGGCCGGTCTTGCCATCGCCGATCACGCGGAAGTCGATCTCGCTCAGGCCGATGCATTCCGCGGCAGTGCCGCACACGAAGACCTCATCCGCGATGTACAGCTGGTCGCGCGAGATCGGCTGTTCGAGGATGCGATACCCGAGGTCCTTGGCGATGGTGTGAATCGCGTGCCGCGTCACCCCCTCCAGAACCGGCGCCGTGGAGGGAGTGACGATCTTCCCATGCCGTACCATGAACAGGTTTTCACCGGTACATTCCGCCACGTATCCTTGCGGGTCGAGCATGATCGCCTCCTGAAATCCAAGCCGCGCCGACTCGGTCTTGGCCAGGAAACTATTGGCATAGTTGCCCGAGACCTTGGCCTTGGTCATCATGATGTTCGGATGATGGCGTGTGAAGGACGAGATGTTGGCGCGGATCCCCTTCGCCAGTGCCTCCTCCCCAAGGTAATTTCCCCATTCCCACGCGGCAATTGCCAGCGATGGTTTCCCTCCATCCACGTTTAAATTCCAGCCCCCTTCATCCAGGTAGAGCAGCGGTCGTATGTAGCAATCCTTGAATCCATTGACCTTTACCGTCTGTTTGACCGCTTCCACAACCTGTTCGGTCGTCCACGGCAAATCACGGAACCCGAAGACGCGCGCAGAATCCAGCAAACGTTCAGCGTGATCTGTCAGGCGGAACACGGCCGGCCCCTTGGCCGTGTCGTAGGCCCGAATCCCCTCGAAAACCGCCGCGCCGTAATGCAGCGCCGGGGTGAGCACATGCAGCGTCGCCTTCTCGAACGGCAGGAGTTCGCCGTTCATCCAAACAAATTTCGATTCCATTCCCATGATGCACTCTCCTTTACAACCTAGAGATAATTTCATCCGCCATCTGACGGGTGGTTAACCTGCCGCCGAGATCCTTCGTGCGGCACCCTGAGCCGATCGCATCCTCCACCGCTTTTTCGATCGAAGCCGCCTCCGCCTTCAGATAAAAAGAATGACGCAGCATCATCGCCGCCGAAAGGATCGTGCCAATCGGATTCGCGATTCCCTGACCGGCGATATCCGGTGCAGATCCATGAATCGGTTCGTACAAACCAACGCCCCCCTCTCCCAGACTTGCGGACGGCAGCATCCCCATCGACCCGGCCAGCACCGATGCCTCGTCTGTGAGGATGTCGCCAAACATGTTTTCGGTAACAACCACATCCATCGATGCAGGTGCCGTGATCAGCTTCATGGAAGCGGTATCCACCAATATATGTTCCAGTTCCACATCGCGATTTTCCTTTCCAATCTCCGTCGCAATCTGACGCCACAACCGCGACGACTCCAAAACATTGGCCTTGTCCACCGAGGTCACCTTCTTGCGGCGCACCGCGGCGAGTTTGAAGGCCAGTTCGATCACACGCCTCACTTCGTAGTCGTAGTATTCGAGCGTATCCACCGCACGCTCGCGGCCATCTTTGAAATCGCGTCCCTTGGGCCATCCGAAATACAGGCCGCCGGTTAACTCGCGCACCACGATGATATCCACATCCTTGAGTTTCTCCGGTTTGAGCGGCGACGAATCGATCAGCGCGGGATGAACCTTGACCGGGCGTAGATTGGCAAACACTCCGAGTCCCTTGCGCAGGGCGAGCAGGCCGCGTTCCGGCCTGTCCTTCGCCGCGGGATCATCCCATTTCGGTCCACCCACCGCACCAAGCAGCACTGCATCCGCGGACTTGCAATCAGCGAGGGTTTCATCCGTGAGAGATGAACCGTATTTGTCGATTGCGCTGCCGCCCATCAGCCGTTCCAGAAAGGCAAAGGAATGTCTGAATTTATCTGAAATTTTCTCCAGCACGCGCACCGCCTCACCGACCACTTCCGGGCCGATGCCATCGCCGGGCAGGAGCGCAATTTTATAATCCAAGATAAGTCTCCCAAAGTTGACTTCAGACGATGGACCGTAGACCACGGTCAATCGTCCATGGTCCGATCTCAATGTGCCACCATCAAACCATATTCCACGGAGTCCGCCAGCGCGCGCCAGGAGGCTTCGATAATGTTCGTGCTCGCACCAACAGTGCTCCAGCGGCTGGTCCCATTGTGCGTGTCGATCAGCACGCGCGTGATGGCTTCGGTGCCGTGATCCGAATCCAGGATGCGCACCTTGTAATCGGATAAATGGAATCGGGAGAGTTGGGGGTAATAGCTCATCAAAGCCTTGCGCAACGCGAGATCCAGCGCATTTACCGGTCCATTGCCCTCGGCAGCAGTGTGCAGCACCTCGCCATTTACCCGCACTTTGACCATCGCCTCCGCAAAGATGCCCCGCCCGGCGCGATGCTCGACATTGACAAAAAAGTCGATCAAATCAAACGGAGGCTTATAGCCATATTCCTGCCGTTTCAGCATCATCGCCACCGAAGCCTCCGCGGCCTCGAAGGAAAATCCGCGCGCTTCCAGGTCCTTGATCTCGTTCAGGACGGGCAGGACCTCCTCCCCCTCCACCTCCACGCCATGTTCCTCCGCCTTGCTCAGCAGGTTGCCCCGACCGGCAAGGTCGGACACCACCACGCGCATCTTGTTGCCCACCCTCTCCGGTTCAACATGCTGGTAGGAATGAAGCGAGCGCCTCATGGCCGCCACATGCACGCCGCCTTTGTGCGCAAATGCGGAATTGCCGACAAAGGGCAAATGCTCATCCGGCGTGAGATTGGCCACTTCAGCCACAAAGTGGGAAAGGTGATGTAAATACGCGAGCCGCCCCTCGGGCAGGCAGCTGTATCCCATCTTTAGCTCGAGATCCGCAATGATCGAACACAGGTTTGCATTCCCGCATCGCTCACCCACGCCATTGATCGTCCCCTGCACCTGGATCGCTCCTTCGCGCACAGCGGTCAGCGAGTTGACCACCGCGCATTCTGAATCGTTATGAGTGTGAATTCCAATGGGGTGGTTAAGCAACGGCTTGAGCTCACGAAGGATGCGTTCCACCTCCCAGGGCAGCGTTCCACCATTGGTATCACACAGGACCACGATCTCGGCACCGCCTCGGATGGCAGCCTTCAGCGTTTCAAGCGCATAGGATGAATCAGCTTTGTAACCATCGAAGAAATGCTCTGCATCGTAGATCACGCGCTTGCCATTGGCCTTGAGGTAGGCAACCGATTGCTCGACGATTCGCAGATTATCATCGTTGGTTGTGAGCAGGACTTCCTTCACATGCAACGTCCAGGTCTTGCCGAAGATGGTACAGACGGGCGTTTGCGAATCAAGCAACGCCTTGATATTGGCATCGTCCTCCGGTCCACCTTTGACACGACAGGTCGAACCGAAGGCGGCGATCAACGCGTTCTTCCATTTGAGGTCACGGGCGCGCTCGAAGAACTCCACATCCTTGGGGTTGGAGCCGGGCCAGCCGCCTTCAATGAAAGCCACGCCCAGCGCATCCAGTTTTTGGGCAATGCGCACCTTGTCGCTGCCGGAGAGCGTAAAGCCTTCGGACTGGGTACCGTCTCGCAGTGTAGTGTCGTAGATATCGATATGCTGCATGGATTTCCTCATGTCATTGCGAGGAGGTGAACGCGAAGCGTTCCTGATGAAGCAGTCTCATAAGCAAATCATCATGTGATTGCTTCGGGCTACGCCCTCGCAATGACATTTCAATTTCTTGCTTCAAACTCCGCGATCTCCTTCTCAAAGCCCAGGATGTATCCGAGTTCATCCACACCGTTCAACAGGCAGGTCTTATTGAACGGATCGATCGGAAAGGTGACCGAACCCCCGCCGTAGAACAATCTTTGCTCTGCCAGGTCCACCTCCAGTTCGGCTCCGGGCGCCTCTTCCACCAGGTTGAAGAGCATATCGTGGGTCGAGTGATCCACAACGATCGGAACGAGTCCATTCTTCAGTGAGTTGTTACGGAAGATATCCGCGAAGGAAGTACTGATGACTGCCCGGAAACCGTATGCGGTGAGCGCCCAGGGGGCATGTTCACGGCTCGACCCGCACCCGAAATTGTCCCCCACCAGGAGGATCTGCGCGCCCTGCGATTCGGGCCGGTTCAACACAAAATCCATCTTCGGGGATCCATCATCCTGATACCGCCAGTGAAAGAACAGCGCCCCGGAGAGACCGGTCTTATCCGTGATCTTTAAGAATTGCGCCGGGATTATCTGATCTGTATCGATATCGTTGATCCGAAGAGGGACTGCGCGTGAGGTAAGGGTTGTGAATTGAGGCATGGCAGATTTCCGATTGTCGATTTTCGATTTTCGATTTTCGATTTTCGATTTTCGATTAGAGCATTGTCCTTACATCGGTGATCTTGCCGGTGATGGCCGCGGCCGCGGCAGTCAGCGGTGAGGCCAGGAAGGTGCGCCCGCCCTTACCCTGCCGACCCTCGAAGTTGCGATTGCTGGTGGATACGGCATACTGCCCCGGCTGGAGTTGATCGCCGTTCATCGCGATGCACATGGAGCAGCCTGCCTCCCGCCATTCGGCGCCCGCCTCCTTGAAGATCCGATCCAGGCCTTCCTGTTCCGCCTGTTTTTTCACCTCCTGCGAACCGGGGACGACCATCAGTCGCAGCCCGTCCGCCACTTTGCGATCCTTGAACAGTGAAGCCGCCAGCCGCAAATCCGAAATGCGTGAGTTGGTGCACGAGCCAATGAAGACCACGTCCACCTTGTGACCGAGCAGCGGTTGGCCGGGTTGAAGGCCCATATAGGTCATGGCTTTATCGAACACCGCCCGCTGCGAGGTTTCGGAGAATGATTCCCTCGTTGGAATGCGACCAGTGATCCTCATGCCCATGCCGGGATTGGTCCCATAGGTGATCATCGGTTCCAGATCGGAAGCGTTCAGCGTGACGGATTTGTCATAGGCCGCCCCTTCGTCCGATGGAAGCAACCGCCATTGGTTGACGGCCTGGTCCCATTCCAGGCCTTTTGGTGCGTATTCCCTGCCGTTCAGGTATTCATAGGTTGTATCATCGGGAGCGATCATGCCGGCGCGCGCCCCGCCTTCGATGGACATATTACAGATCGTCATGCGTTGGTCCATCGAAAGGCCTCGAATAGCCTGGCCGGTATATTCAAAGACATGGCCGGTCCCGCCTCCGACTCCGATCTTTGCGATCAATGCCAGGATGAGGTCCTTCGCCGATACACCTTTTGCGAGTGTACCGTCTACACAGACCTTGTATGTCTTCGGTTTCTTTTGCAAGAGACATTGCGTCGCGAGCACATGCTCCACCTCGGAGGTTCCGATGCCGAAAGCCAAAGCGCCGAACGCGCCATGTGTGGCGGTGTGACTGTCTCCGCAGACGATGGTCATGCCCGGCTGAGTCCGACCGAGTTCCGGACCGATGACATGTACGATGCCGCGGTGCGGGCTGTCCATGCCGTGCAGGGCGATGTCGAACTCGGCGGCCCCGACCTCCATCTGTTTTACCTGCGCAGCCGCCAGCTCATCCGTGAAGGGAACACCCGGCGGAGTGGTTGGAATGGAATGATCCATCGTCGCGAAGGTCTTCTCCGGCCGTCGGACCTTCAAGCCGCGCTGGCGCAGGGCGGTGAATGCCTGCGGCGAAGTGACCTCATGCACGAGGTGCAGGTCGATGTACAGAATCGAGGGCGAATCCGGCTGTTCCGCCACGACATGTTTT
>VGNF01000112.1 GCA_016866195.1 Chloroflexota bacterium
GAGGGCGATCCGCCGGACGCGTGGAATGAGATGCGATTCCGGTTGATGAGCCTCCCCGCGACCCGGAAGTGCCCCGCAGGCATTGAAATAGCGCAACGCTGCAAATCGCAATCCGTGGATCTTGAGATACCAATCCAGAACTTGTTCCGTCATACGCTTGGTCTGACCGTAGACATTAGTCGGACCAATGGGAGACTCTTCGGTGAGCACATCCTCGCTGGATTGATACACCGCGGCAGTGGAGGAAAAGACGAATTTTCGGATGCCCGCCTGAACAGCTGTTTCGATCAGATGGAGCGAGTTTATTGCGTTGTTTCGAAAATATTTTCCGGGGTCTTTCATGCTTTCGCCGGCTTCGATGAAAGCCGCGAAATGTATGACTGCGTCATAGTTTGCGTGGGTCAGCGACTCCGCAAGGGCATGGCTGTCATCCAGGGAGGCATGGATGAATTTGGCGCCGGCCGGCACTGCGCCACGATGGCCGGTCACGAGTGAATCGTATACAGTGACTGAATGCCCGGCCGCGATCAGCGCTTCGGCGGTGGCTGACCCGATGTATCCGGCGCCCCCAGTAACAAAGATGTTCATGAATTCTCCCGCAGCAGTTTGTCGGCGAAGTTGAAACATGCCGAGGAACCGGGATTATATCCTACTCACCCGATGCTTCTGACCAGATCTTCGAATACCAGCGTAGATAGGTCTCCACATGTGCGCTCCAATACAATTCGGAATGGTCTCCGTTGAAGACATGAAATTCATGCAGGTAATTCGTGCGCGTGAGGATTTCTTCCAGCTGCCGGCCTTTGCCCAGTTCCTTGTCGTTATCCCCGATATCCAGCCACAGGCGCGGCCTTGCTTCTGCCGGTATGTTCTGAATGATGGTTTCAACAAACGGACCGTGCTCCTGGAAGATCGCAGGGGAATGCAGACCCAGCGATCCAAAGAGATCGGGGTGATCCAGACCGAGTTGCAGCGTCCATCCGCCGCCGCGGGACAACCCACCCAGGGCGCGGAATTCGCGCGAGGCACGCGTGCGGTAATTCTTGTCTATGTAGGGAATAATCTCGTTGATCAAACGAACTCCGAAGGTGGCACCGGCAGGCAGGTTCCAATAATGATCGTCGGGGAAAACCATGATAAACGGGACGGACTCGCCCGAATTAATCAACCGATCTGCGGCAGATGGCGCGCCCATGCGGACCCATTGATCCTGCGTATACGTTTGTCCGTGCAGAAGGTACAGCGCAGGGAACCGTTCGCTGCCGCTCGCTTCATAACAAGCAGGCAGGTAGATCAGGAACTCCTGGGGTGGAATTGAACCCGGCAAAACATCCTTGACGATGGTTCCTGACCCCGGAATGCAAGTCGAAGGCGTCGCTGTGAACGTGGCCGGGATCGGGCTTGGAGCAATGGTGACTGTCGTGATCGGATTTTGCGAAGTCGCCGTTTGCGTGGGAGGGGGGGTAATCGACGAGGAACATGCGGCCATCCCAAATAAGAACAGAAAGTTCGGTATGGTACGGGCTGCTTGACGGGTTTTCATCCTTCGCATTATACTCGTCGCGTTATCGGGGCGTGGCGCAGTCCGGCTAGCGCGCTTGCTTTGGGAGCAAGAGGCCCTGGGTTCAAATCCCAGCGCCCCGACCAGGTTTTCAACCTGAGTTCCTCTCCACCAAGTTTCAATTAATTCAATATTCGATCGCCTGCCGCAGGGTCGCGAGTCCGGGAAATTCCAACTCCATGACTGCGAATTTCTGACCTTTCGCGTATGTGCTACAATACCCGTGGAGCACAGGAAATGACCGGAAAAATCGATGGTGTGATTGAGGCTGTTCGAACCAAGAACGGACAGATCCTGCTGGCACGTTCCTACGAACGGCGGGGAGCAGCCTTTTCGGACAGGATCATGCTCGATCGGAAATCTCTGGTCGAACGTTTGCGGGCGGGTAAGATATTCGTCGTGGGTGAACGGGTCGTACTGCACGGGGGGACGTTCATTTTCGGGGCCAAGGTAAATCTGGTTAAACGGGGTGGTCAGGAATGGATCTCCACCCATCCCGATGCTTCTCGGGATGAGATCGAATCCGCGCCGGTATTTTGAACCGCTGAATTGCGATGAAAATCATTGATAAAACCCCCCTGGTGGATTCAAAAGGTCAGTTCAATCTGGTGGCCCGTCTCCAGGGATCCTTGACCCATGGATTCAATTGGCCGGCTGAACTCGAAGCCCAATCGAAGGTGATTGCCCAAATGGAACGGGTGCTCGAAAAGGGTTTTGTGCTCATCCGCAACCATACGCTGCCCGGCAGCGAAGTCGTCATCCCCTTGATCCTGGTAGGGACGAATGGCGTCACGGTGCTGTATGTGACGAATGTCAAAGGATTCTTCGAGGCGAAAGGCGATCAATGGAACACAATCGTCAATGGTCGGGCGCAGCCGGCGCGCATCAACTTGTTGACCCGTGTGATTCGTTATGCCCGCGCGGTTCAGGTTTTTCTTGAACGTCAGGGAATCCCCCTGCCGGCAATCGTGGAGGGAGTCCTGATCACCGCCGATCCGGGGGCGCATGTGGAGTCGATGCGCCCGATCGCGCGAGTGGTCATGAGTGATGCGGTGAAACCTTTCGCCAATTCCCTGCTGCAGGCGCAGGCTGTCTGGCGGGCGGATCTGGTATACGATTTTGCGGATCGAATCGTCAATCCGCGTCCACCCCAGGAGGTCGTCCCGGCAGCGCCACTGCCACCTGCGCAGGCGACGCCGGCCGCGCGCGCTCAAGCCATCTTCACCGCCTCGGAACAAGTAAAACCCTTCGACACGAACGATCTTGGTTTTGCCTTTGAAGAAAACGCATCGCCGATGGAAATTGCAGAAAAGGACCAGCCTGTTGCGGTCCCTGCTGCCGCCGCAGGCCGGGGTCGAATCCTTGGCATGACCTTTTCACAGGTCCTGATCTTGGGCATCCTGTTGTTGTGTGAAATCTGCATCGTGATCGGATTCGCCGGGTTGATGTTGACCAACCGATAAATTGCCTTGTCCACTCCATTTCTGTCCATCATCATCCCAGCCCATAATGAAGCGAGTCGACTGCCCCGTACCTTGGGGCAGGTGTTTGAATTTTTGCATCTTCAACCATTTTCCTCCGAAGTGCTGGTGGTCGAAAACGGCAGCACGGATAACACGCTTGAGATCGCGCGGGATTTGATCCCCCGCTTTCCGCATTTGGCCGTACTTCACGAGCCAGTGCGCGGCAAGGGCAACGCAATTCGAAGCGGTATGGTGTCTGCGCGGGGGGAATTTCGATTCATATGCGATGCCGACCTGTCCATGCCGATCGAGGAAATCATGAAATTCCTGCCGCCGAGGCTGGAAGATTTCGATCTGGCGATTGCTTCGCGCGAAGCAACAGGGGCAATGCGATACAACGAGCCTGCATATCGGCATTGGGGCGGGCGAGTCATCAACCTGGCCATCCGGATGTTGATCCTGCCAGGCATGCAGGATACCCAGTGTGGATTTAAATGTTTTCGCGCAGAGACCACCCTTCCGTTGTTTCGTTTGCAGACTCAAAGCGGCTGGTCTTTCGATATCGAATTGCTTTTTCTTGCCCGTCGATTCAATTTGCGCGTGAGAGAAGTTCCCATTCAGTGGTACTTCGACGCAGACAGCAAGGTCAATGCCGTACGGGACGCCTTGCGTATGTTCGTTGACATCTTCCGTATCCGTTTCAATGCACTTCGTGGATCTTATGATAGGAAGACCTGATCTTTCCATCGAACGAGCTCTCTGGATGGTCTCTGATTATGTGGCCGGCCTGGATGAAGCTGGGCGTGGCGCTATGGCCGGTCCCGTGTCTGTTGGGGCGGTGATTCTTCCTAGTGATGATCCGCATCTTGCGCGGACCTTGAGGCGGGTGCGCGACTCTAAGCAGTTGACTCCCCGCCGGCGGGCGGAGCTATCGCCCCGTATCAAGGAGATGGCCACCGAATGGGGACTTGGTTTCGCATCCGAGGATGAGATTGATTCTCTGGGAATTGTACCTGCTACGCGGCTGGCGGCCTGCCGTGCGCTGGAATGCCTTTCCGTGATACCGCAGTTTTTGCTCACGGATTTTCGACTGGAACTTCCCGAACTGGACGTGCCTCAAATATCCCTTGTCAGGGGGGATCAGCGATCCCTGAGCATCGCTTCCGCGTCGATCCTGGCGAAGACCGCACGAGATTTCCAGATGGTTGAATTGAACTCAAAATATCCGGAATATGGATTTCGCTATCACAAGGGATATGGAACACGTTTCCATCGCAGACAGATTACCGCGTTTGGCTTGACTCCTGTTCATCGCAGGAGCTTTCATTTCAAAAACGACTGTCGGTGAAAGGGTCTGTTTCGGTCACCGCTTGAGGAGGCCGCTCTTGCCAGCCAATTTGCTCTCCGGCTTTCCGGAACGCCAGGCATAATATCCAAGCCCGGCTCCTCCCAGCAAGAGAAGCCCGCCCAACAAGGCCATCCAGGCCGATGTGCCGCCGGAACTGTTCTCTGTCCCAGCCCCGCCCGCATCAACCACCACATCCTTCGATTGAGCGCCGAAGTTTACAAAGGCGCGATCCCCCGCATTGACAGACAGCGCATAACTTAATTCCATGGTGGCATTGAAATTATCCGGAATGGCTACCGTGAGGTTGTACTCACCCTCAGGAACATTGGAAAAACATATGCCCTGGAAGGCTTCCGGATCCGCTTGCAGGATGGTTTCTTGAGAGGCGGAATACTCGCCGTTGATTTCAGTCACGCTGACCGCGCCCCCGGGGATCGCAGGTTCGATCTCCTCGCGTAATGAATTTCCGTTGGTGTCTTCGAATAAAAGAACGCAGATCTCCGTAGTTCCCGTAAAAGGAGTTGGTGTGGGTGTCGGAGGAGCGGGGGTTGGGGACGGTCCAGCGGTCGGAGTTCCAGCGAGAGAGATGACACCGATGAGCAGTTGCTGTCCCTCGATCAATGTACAGGTTTCATCCAATTTGTTCAACTGACGTAATTGTTCCTCTGTAACACTGTGTAACGCCGCCACCCGGAAACAACTATCGCCCGGTTGGACGATATAAACTATGCGCCCGTCTGGTCCCGGAGTAGGTGTGGAAAAAGTTTGTTGTGGGGTGGGAGCGGCACTGGCCGGCAGCCAGAGCGCCAGCAAGAGCAACAAAATCAGCGTCAAGGCAGCGAGAAATCGCCTGGGATTCATCGGAGGGATTATATCAGGGAATTTTCAGGCATCACGACTATGGAAGTTAAAAAATGTTGAAAGAAAACCCGCCTCAAATTCCAAAAGTGAATACCGCGGCTAGCCCTTGACGTAGGAGTACTTCTCACAGATGAGTCCGTTTCTAATTTTGTAAATGTCAGCACCTCGCACGTGCCCCCTCTTGCCACGCGCATCCACCCAATTGTATTTCCAGCGCATGATGCATCGAAAAGCGATGCCGAAGATTTCCTCGATCTCGATATGGGCATTTGGTGATTGGAGGAAGAAATCCTGCCAAAATTGTGTAACCGAATCTCTCCCCACATATACGGTCCCATCGGGGGCTGGATTGGTGTTTTCGAAGATGCAGTCCTCGGTCATGAGATCCATCATCCCGGCCACATCATGACGATTAAAGGCATCATTGAATTGAAGAACGATACGAGTTGGTGCTTCCAGTCGCGACAGGCGAGTCGGGCTCATGAATATCACTCCTTGCAGTGTGCCGTTAAGGATGGAATGTGGCAACCTGAATTGCACGGACCCAGCAACCGGGATTGAGCGTTTTTCTCTGCTCTTTGTAGATGTCCCATTCTCATTATTCCTCCTGATGGTTGATCCTCTCGTAATAGGTAAAGATCAATCCTCCGCCAGAGACTTCATTGCCATTTCGGTCCAATCGAATGCGGTGTACCGCATAATCGCGATGGAACAGTGGATCACGACTTAATTCCAGGTCGGATAGATACCAAGGTTGAGTTGCATCAGTGCCCTCCCCTGGACCAAGTATGATGTAATCGGGCTGGCGGGAAAGTACATACTTGCCATCTCCCTTGAGATGACCGGGAATTTTCTGAAGAGGGAGTTCCACATTTTCAATAACGCGTTTTGCTATGATTGGATCGTTCAACCCGAGCATGTCAATGAAGGTATGCGAACCTGCATAATAAGGTGTTGAGCCGGCAGTATTCAATGCGACCAGAGAGCCAGCCGGCCAGGCGAACTCAATATATTTCCCTACGATGGTTCCTACGGAAGTAGCCGGGTCCTCTTTTTGTGGATTTAAAGTTTTATCCCAAAGCTGAAGACTCGAGAGCATCAGGACGGAGAGCGTGATGAGGGTTATGGTCACTTTACGGCTTGACTCGAGGGTAAGGCTTAGGGCTGTCGTAAACAATCCGCTCATAAGTGGAATCACCGGCAGCAACAGGCGATACGATTGCATATGATCACCGCCAACCAGGAAAATAAAAACTAGGTAGGCGGATACCAAAAGTGTGAGATATGTCAATCTCGAATTCCAGGACCGCTTCTTAAGTGAGTAACCGAGGGAGATGCAGGTAAGGATTGGAAGAAACGGCGGACGAATGAAGTAATCCTTCAGGTAGTAAGTTCCCGACTCCAGGCGCAACCACAAAGGAGTCCCCGCCTTCACGTAGAATGTGTTAGGCACCAGATTCCCATAGTAGGTGATTTGCCATGTGGCATAGGGTATCGCGAGGATGAGAACACCCAAAAGATAGCCAAAGCAATGAGACCAATCGCGGGGTTGGTAGGTCGAGGCCTGCCAGAACAACCAGAAAAGCGAGACGAGTATGAAGATGATCCCATCCGGACGTGCAAGAAAACAAATACCTCCCAGGAAACCACTCTAAAAATACGGCCAGGATTTTCCTGATACGGAGCTGGTGAAGAGAATTAAGGTGCTTCCAGCTGCAACGAACAGGCTGAAAAGCGTCCCTTCCAAACCACCAAGCGCCCAGACAAGCAATGGGGCGGAGGTAATCACAAGAATGGGCGGGAGGTACCAGGCAGGGAACCCTCGTTCGTTTCGAATGGCGACTCCCGTCAGGATCATGATCCCGAGCAAGCCGGCTAGGGCGGCGAATCCGATCAGGCGGGAAGCCAGAAACAAATCAACTCCAAGTTGACCGAGAAATGTGAGGATGAAAAGATGCAAAAAACTTGTATAACCCTGAATATATTCGCCTGGATTCCAAACGAAACCGTATCCAGAAATATGGTTGCTTGCGTATCGAAGGGTTATGTATGTATCATCGTGGAAGAAATGACGGTTCATGTAAATCGTAAATATCGCCAACAGTAACGAAAACATGACAACCATGTTTCGAAAAAGCAAATCGAATTTCGAATCATTCCACTTCACTATGCACTTCCTTAGGGATAATGGTCACGAATACCGCATGGAGTGGGCAGGATATCCGTTAGTCCTTGCCGAGACCTGCCGCCTGCAGTAATCGTCGATTTTTTTCAAGCATAAGGGAATGGATTTCGTTGAATCGAAATCGTTGATCCTGCAGAGGAGACAGCTTTCGCCCAGCCGCGATGAAAACGTTCGAGTCCACGTTGTATTGGGTCGAGGGGTCGGTGGTTCGAGCAAGGTTTCACTTCATTCACAACCACTTTTTCATATTCAGGCCGGTGACCTGATACCCTAATTTTACATAAAGTAAATGGGCCACTGAATTGCTCGCGAAAACGTGTAAATTGATCTTTCGGATTCCTCGCTCGGCCATTAAAGTCTCCAGCACCTCAAGTGTTTTCCTTCCCCATCCTTTGCCGCGCGAATCCTTGAATAGAAAGATGTCACATAGTGTACAAGAGTGTTTCATGTCATTGACATCCAGCCACAGGTAGCCGATTTGAACTTCGGTGGGATCTTCCCTTTGCCGAATCGTGTAGAGGAATTGGTTGGGTGTTGAAAGACCTTGATGGAGCATGACATTGATTTGGCTGGCGGAATGTGCGTGAGCCTCCTCCAGAGGAATGCGATAATTGTGTGAGACGTCCTGGGCGTATTCTTCGATGAGCATCTGCTTATATTCGGAGAATTCCGCATCGGTGATTTCACGCAGAAGTATCATGGCTTTCTTCCTTGGTCCATAGGCAACTGGACATTCGAAGCATATCTGCGTTGTGTGCAGGTGACCGATTTGCTTAAGTCGCAAGGCAGCGAAAGAGCACGTACTGTAGAGAGTATAAGCCTAAATCTTGAAAAATGCCTGTTAAACTCGGGGAATCCGCTTGTCGGAACACGGATTGTTTGGCGGCCCAAAATTCTTGGAAGATGGCTCTGAATGCCGGGATGCTAGCAAATGCCAACTATGCGATAAGGAAATCCGCCTCAATCGGTGCAGAGATACATGCAAGAGGAGGTAAATATATTGTCTGCTTACGGGTAAATGAATTAAAAAATTTAAGGTACTAACTCATCAGACGCAGTTGCGCTTCTAACTACAGACGGAAAATCCGCCCGTCCTCCGTGCTTTGTACCTTCGATCTGCGCAAACTTCGCCCTCCCGAAGGCCGTTCGCCCCGCGAGGGCGCTGGCCCGAGACGGGGACACACCGTACTTGCGCTCGGTGCAAGTGTCGGGACGATGTGAGCGCAGTCGAAGGGCAAATGGTTTAATTGTGCAACATCCGGTATTAATTCTTTAACCAGAAGTCCGCCTGGGATAGTTCCCTCTGTCATTCTCTTGTCTCTATTCAAGCATGCCTGCTTGCCTGTTGCTTTTTTCGCTTAATCGACTCCTGAAGTGAAACACCGAGTACTTGGAGAGTTAACCAAGTGCACTGCCCCCTCGCCCCCACCACCGATAGCTCACGAGAAGAATGGATAGTTGGACGGGTGTGGATGGGGCGAATTGTATGAAGGACTACCGCGATGTCGTAATCGACCCTTTAAAAAGTACGCACTTCACGAAGTAAATCCACCCTGTGTAGTGTGGCTTTTACGCACTGCGCTTCTTGCGAATCAAATGCGGACAAACCGAATAGACAAATAATCCGCTATTACTGCTCAATCTGCCTGATCACCCTGGCCGGATTCCCTACGACGATTGTATTGGCGGCAACATCCCGTGAAACGACTGCTCCTGCTCCCACAATGGCATTCCGGCCTATCTTTACACCCGGCAACAAGATTGCGCCGCCGCCGATCCAGACATTCTCCTCGATCACGATCGGTTTGGCCACCTCCCAACCTTGGATGCGGGATGCCGCCTGAATATCGTGGGCGGCAGTATAGATTTGGACGGCAGGTCCGATCATGACATGGTTGTCAATCCGCACTTCATTGTTATCCAATATGATGCACATGTAATTTAGAAAGACGTGATCTCCGATAAGAATATTCTTGCCGTAGCTGCAATAAAAGGGCGGCCAGATGGTCGAATCCTGACCGACTGCGCCTAACATTTGTTGGAGGATGTTTTGTCGTTCGGGTTCCGTTTCTGATTGATTATAGAGACGTAACAGCACCTTGACTTTCTGCCGATCAGATTCCAGGTCCGGATCAAGACAGTTGTACCGTTCCCCAGCCAACATTTTCTCTTTTTCGGTCGTTACCGGCATTTGAGATCTCCTTGTTCATCAGCCATCCAGCGGATAATGCCTGCACTTGTCGAGAAGAAGGCTTCAGAAGATTTGAGAAGTATTATCCGAATCATTTGATTATGCTTCTTTTAACTCGTGCAGATTGGTCGAAAATGCTTGAACATTCGTACACATCCTATTATCGTTGAGCAGGTTCATCGTTGCAGGTGCGGGTTGGTAGGGCGTGAAGCCAGGCGGATGTCATTCCGAGGCGCGCAGCATGTCTAGAATATCCCAAAGCGCGCAGAAAGACAGCAAGGACTCCAACTACGATCAGAATTCCCCATGTGTTCCCCGTCAACCAGGCAACCAAGCCAACTTTGTATTCCCAGGATTCCAGTTTAGCCTTGAGTTGTCCAATCGTCGGCTGGGCGAGAATGCTCCCATCGGGAAAGACCAACGTGGGCACAGTCTCGTTGCCGTTGTTGAGTGAACGAACCTGCGCGGCGGCGGCAGTGTCTCGATGGATGTCAATATACTCGAATTTGACTTTTGAGCTGGTCAGTAATCCTTTGACCTGGCCAGGGGCCGTGCATATGGGGTGGCCAACGACAATAATCGTTCTGCACATCAGTCGATTTCCACTTCGTAAAAATGTCGAAAATTTGATGCACCAGTTAAGTAATCTGTTAGGGATAACTCCTTTTCTCTCTGAAGTGCACTTTTCAAGGCGGATAAGAGGGAGGCGATGATAATAAAAAATGAAAACCTGATTGAACTGTTCCAATACGGGATGAGAAAGCTCGAATAAGGATTTCCAGCGCTTGTATCCGCCCAAAACCATACTATTGCACTCACAGCGCACGTAACAAATCCAACAATTGGAGTTGAGTACCAGGTAACTAAAGATATGGGGAATACATAAAATAATGAAAAGGCGTATTCGTAGCCAGTCGCATAATCAAGCAAGCCGATAACAAATATGAGCACAATTCTAATACCCATAGCCAGCTTATTCTTGGATTCAAAATTCAATATCGTTTTCATAATTGCATCGTTGGATTGCTTTGTTTACAAGGAACTGGCTAAAGGCGAGTGTTACTGGCAGCAGGCGGGG
>VGNF01000113.1 GCA_016866195.1 Chloroflexota bacterium
TTGATGACGCTGGTCGTCACAACGCCGCCGCGGCTGCTGATGATGGTGTACCCTTTGTAAGGGGAATCGAGCAGGGCGTTCAGGGAGGACAGCCACGCCTTTAGATTCGAACCGGCCAGGAAGGGCGGCTGGTTCCTCAGCACGGAATCCCCGATGAATAACACATTCTCCGCCGGCAAATTGACCCAGATGGAACCGTTGGACGGCCCGGGATGATGTTCAAGCACCAACGGCGATTCGCCCCAGTGCAAGGTGAGGGTATCGTCAAACGAGATTTCGGGGGGCGCCCAGCGAACACTGCCCAGGCCGGGGATGGATTCCCAGTCTGCGCCGGTTTCCTCTCCCTGCGCCTTGAATGTGCCAGGCCGGTTGCGGAACGTGTAGGCCGTCTTTTCATGCGCGATCACGGTGCATTCCATGGCGCGCGCGCCCAGGGTTCGGTCGGGATGCGCATCCAGGTTGACCAGCACGCGTTCCAGCCCGCCGCCCAGGCTCATCAGCGAAGCGCGCCACGAACGCGCGTCCTCCGGCGAGGGCGGGGCGTCGATCTGGATCAGCCCGCGGTCGGTGACGATCACACCCAGGGTCACACCGGGAAATTGGTCTTCGATGAATACATTCCTGACGACTTCCTGCATGGCGCTCCTGGGTTAGATTTCACTCTTCGCAGCACGTGGATTCTGCATCGCGCAACCTTCCATTACGCCCGAGAATTAGTCCGCGCGAAGCACGTAATGGATCAGGATTCTTCCGCCTTCATCAGCATCAGGCGGCCGGTCTGACGCTTCAACTGCCCGGTCACTTTCCTCTGCGCCACCGGCAGGGTCAACCAGAAAGTGGTACCCTTCCCCACTTCACTTTCCAACCCGAGCTGCCCGCCATGGCCGGCCACCGCCAGTTTGCAGAACGCCAGGCCCACGCCCAGGCCGCTGACCCTTTCCTTCCCGCCGCGCAGGCGCGTGAATTTCTCGAAGATGCGCTCACGATCCGCCTCGGGAATGCCGGGTCCGTTATCGCGCACGGAATATTTGACGTACGTGCCGTTGGTTTCCGCGCCTACCTCAATATGCCCCTCGACCGGTGTGAACTTGCTGGCGTTCTCCAGCAGGTTGATCAACACGCGGTGGATCATGTCCACATCCACGAAGATCAGCGGCAGGACCGTGGAGGGTTTGCGTTCGAGCTTCTGGTTACGGCCGTTCACACTCGGCTGCACGTCGCGGATCGCCTCGATCAGCAGGGCGATCGGATCCACCGCCTTCTGGTCGATGACATGCTGGCCCGCCTCCAGGCGGCTGATATCCAGCAGCGAATTGATCAGGCGCTGGATGCGCGCCGTGGAATTGTTGGCGATGTTGAGCATCGACCGCAGCGTGCCCTCCTTCTCCGGCAGGAACGAGTTCATCATGTCCAGGCTGGAGACGATGTTGCCGAGCGGGGAACGCAGGTCGTGATAGATCATGGCGGTCATGTCATCGCGCAGGGCATCCAGCTCCTTGCGGGCGGTGATGTCGCGCAGGATCCATTGGATCGAATCCGCCTCCTCGAATTCCACGCGGCGGGCGTGCACCTCCACCGGAACCGATCCGCCGTTCTGCTGATGCAGGGAGGATTCGTAATTGCATTCCATGGCCTTCAGCAATTCATACTGCATACCGGTCTTCCGGGTGTTGATGTCGTGGAGCTTGTCCATGCTCATACCGTGCAGCTGGTCGCCGCTGAAACCGCTTAACGCCACAGCGCGGCGGTTGGCCTCCAGGATCCTGCCGTTCCAATCCGTGATCAGGATCGGGTCAACGCTGTCCTCGAACAGCTCGCGGTAGTGTTGATGCGCCTGCTGCAGCCGCTCCATGAACTGCGCGTTCTGGATTGTGGAACCCGCCAGGCTGCCAAGGCCTGCCATCACCAGCATCGCATCCGGGTCGAAGGCGCCGGAGACCGGGTTGACCGCCTCGAGCACGCCCATCACCTTGCCCTGAGCCTGGATCGGCGCCAGCGCCACGGCGCGCATCTGGATCCCTCCAAACTTGTCGACCTCGCTGAAGCGGCTGTCCTGATTGACGTTGGAGGAAATCACGCCGTGCCTGCCGGTGATGACCAGGCCTGCCAGGCCGGCATCCTGGGGAACGCGCCGGCCCGGAATGTTGCCGGAATTGTGCCCGGCCGCCGCGTGGAAGACCAGTTCGCTCGAGGCCGGGTCGATCAATGCCAGCGCCACGGTCTCCACCTGCAGCGCCTGCATGGTCTGGTTGAGCACACGCCGCCAGACATCCTGCATTTCCAGGGAGGTGTTCATCGCCGCGGCCCCCTCCGCCAGCGCAGACATGACGCGCGCCGTCCTCTGGCTTTCGGTATACAGGCGCGCATTCAACACCGCCACGCTGGCCTGGTCGGCAATGGCGCGCATCAACTCAAGGTGTTCTTCATCAAAGACGTTGGGGACCGAGTGCACCAGAGTCAGTACCCCCACCAGGCGTTCGCGTGCCATCAGGGGCACACAGATCGCGGCCTTGGCGCCGGTCTGTTCCACAGCATCGTCGGCACGGCGCAGCCAGCGTTCGTCCTTGCTGGTATCCGGCACCAACGCCGCCCTGCGATTCTGCACCACCCAGCCGGCCAGGCCGCGTTCCACGGTATCGCGCAGCTGGATGGTCGTATGTTCATGAAGCTGCTTGCCATGAACGATGGTCGCGTCCACCGGCTTGCCCTGGTCGTCCAGCACCACGATGCTGCCGCGCTCCCCGCCCACATGCTGCAGGGCGGCAAAGATCAGGCGCTGCAGAACTGTGCGCAGATCCAGCGCAGTGGCCACCTCGCGGCTTACGTTTATCAGTAGTTCAAGCAGGGCTCGGCTGCGATCTTCGGGCATATTTCCAGATTCTACTGCCTATTGCATAAATACCTAAATTTGTATGCGAAAAGCAAGGAAAAAACGGTGCTTTCCCTTCAGACATTTACGCAGCACTCTGAAATGGAAACGGCGGGCGGCAGGGGAGGAGAATGATCCGCTTAAAGGTTAAGTATAGCCCCTTTGGTACAATTGCGCCATGCCCCTTGATCCTATGCGAATTAAAGCGCTGTGCTTCGATGTGGATGGAACGCTAAGCGATACCGATGACCTGTACGCCCGCAGGGTTTCCCGCTTGCTGCCGCGATTCCTCTTTCGGGACCCCGATCGAATCGCGCGCCGCTTCGTGATGTGGATCGAATCCCCCGGCAACGCCCTGCTCAGCCTCGCCGATGCGCTCGGAGTGGACGACAAAATGGCCGCGATCATCGACTGGATGTACCGCCACCGACGGCAGTCCTCACGCAGATTCCTGCTTGTGCCAGGGGTCGACGGAATGCTTCGGCAGTTGCACGGACGCTATCCCATGGCTGTGGTCAGCTCCCGCGATGAGCGAGGCACCAAGGGCTTTCTGGAGCAGTTCGACCTGGCAAAGTATTTCGATGTGATCGTCACCGGCCTGACGGTCGAACACACCAAACCCTACCCCGACCCGGTGCTGTTCGCGGCGCGCAGGATGAACGTGCCGCCCGATAACTGCGTGATGATCGGGGATACTACGGTGGATATCCGCGCCGGCAGGACCGCCGGGGCACAGACGGTGGGGGTATTATGCGGTTTCGGCGAGGAAGCGGAGTTGAGAAAAATGGGGACGGATTTGATCCTGAAGACCACTCCCCACTTGACGGAAGTGTTGAATTGACATCCCGGGAGCATATGCGGACGATGGACGATGGACCATTGTCTATCGTCCATCGTCCATCGTCCGTCATCCACCTCTCAACGCGGCCTCGGCCTCATCCAGATGCTCGTTGCGATGCAGGGCGCGGACGACCCAGCGCTTGTTGTAGTTGAAGATCTCTTCGAGCAGGGCGGGAGGATACCCTTCCAGCCTTCGATCCAAAGCCTCCGCGGTCTCGATGCCGATGCGGGCCGCCTCGGGCGGTGGGATAGCCGCCCACAACGGAAGCGAAAGATCGTTCACGAAGATATCGATCTCCGGGATGAAGAGCTTCCCGTCCTTTTCCGTCATATCCAGCACGTACATCACGCGTCGGTCCCAAAAGGCGAGGTGGGCGAAGACGATCGCGACCGTCCAGTGCTCACCGACTCGGGTTTGGATCTGTTCATCGCTCAGGCGCTCGGCCAGCGCGCGCATGCGCCCGGTGGAGGCGCGGTTGAGGTCGATGGTGGATTTATCCATTGCCATGTTCGATTCCTTTTACACTAAACTTGGTCTCATACGGGATTGAAGAAATTTACCCCCTCCATTATAAGACCGACCGCCTTTCGAACCTCAGCCATCCTTTGTCGATTCCCTGGGTCGAGCGCGACAAGGAAGCGGGAGGCAATTGCCCCTTTCATTTTCAACGTGAGATGCACCGTATCTTCGTCATCCCTGCCGGTGGGCTTGGTGATCACATCGACTACTCCATCCTGTTGCATGCATCGAAGCACATCCTCCGCAGTCGCCTTGCGCGAATAGAAGACGATCGGGATGTTCGGATACCGGCCATGGACCTCCGCCGCCAGTTGGAGGCCTCCCTGCGGTCCCTGCTTCCGGGCGGAGAGAACCTTGTTCAGGCGATCCCTTGCGGCAAGAAAATTCATATACGCCTGGCGGAGATCCGCCCGGTCATTCGGGAGTTCAATGGGATGGGCGGCAAGCTCTTCCATGACCTTCTCATCCGGGAGGCCGCAGGGGAAATACAAATCGAGCACGAACAAGCCGGGCATCCGATCCGCTCTTCGCACGATCGCCTGCCGGCAGGCCTCCAGGCTGGTCCCCGCGATCAAATCGAAATCATCACCGAAGGTTTGGGTGAACAGCGGGATTTCAAAGCGGTCATCGTCGTCGATGAAACAGATCAAGTCGACCATGAGCGCAACTCCTTCTTGCTACCGAAGAAAACAGCCCTGCGGCGGCAGGGCTGTGGCTTGCTTTCAAGGTTCAGGGCTGGAGCATCGTATGCTTATCGTCCACCACCGCGAGGGGGACGATCCTCGCGCGGACGTGCAACGTTCACGGTAAGGGTGCGACCCATGAAATCCTGACCGTGGAACATGCTGATGGCCTTCTGGGCTTCCTCGGCGGTGGCCATCTCCACAAACCCAAATCCCTTGGCCCTGCCGGTACCCCGGTCCTTGATCAGCGCCACGGAGGTCACGGTACCTGCAGCACTGAAGTGGTTCTGAAGATCCTCTTCCGTGGCGGTGTAGGGCAGGTTGCCTATGTATAATTTGTTTTCCATCTCTTCTCCGAAGGTCTCAACGATCCAGCCTGAACGATGTGCAGAAGTGTATCATGGATTAAGCATAAATAAGAGGTGTCTTTAAGCGCCGGTTGATCATGCGGCGGGTGCCTGAGTCGTCTCCGGTTAGGTCCAAGGGAACCGCCCGGGTCCGCAGGAGGGCTATGCAGACAACGGTCACTTCCCCTGAGTCTCCTTCGCCATGGCACCGACCGCCCGCTCAAGAAGGAAGGCGCGGATTGGGTAAAGCCAATACCAATGGAGGAAGCCGCCCAACCCGCGCGGGGCGAAGTAGAAGGTCTGGGTAATGCGCGAGCCGCCCGGCTGACCAGCGACGCGCCACTCGATCCAGGTCTCGCCGGGCACCTTGAGCCGGGAACGCAGCAGCAAGCGGTCCGGTTCGAGGGAATCGATCTCGTAGGTCACGTTTAAAACGTGACCTACTTCCCCTTTCCCTTCGGGAGAGGGATTGAGGGTGAGGGAGAGACCATCAATCCCGCCGCGAAAATTCCACAACCAATTTGAGAACGGCAAGCCTTTTTCGCCACCCATATCTGTTATCACCTTGAAGACCTCGCCCGGCGCCGCGTCCACATCCATGGCGAGGTGATGGATGAAGAAACCCTCGTGTTTCAAAACCCGGCGCGCGCGTTGACCGTCGTCCCAGACGCGCTCGATTGTGCGCGGATGCAAGCGCGCCAGCGCGTCACGCGCCGCCGAATCGAAATCGATCAGCTCCACCTCAGGAAAGACCCGGCGCGCATCGTCGTGCAGCACCACGCTGTCATCCGAGAGTCCTCCCACGAGCGCGTAGGCAATGCGATACGGCACCGGCGTCATCAGGTCGATGCCAAAGGCCATGAACCAGACCGGAAGAAACGGGAACAATAAAAATGAACGTTTCAATCCGCGGACCTGCGCATACCTCCGCATCAACTCCTGATAGTCCGCCCCGCGTGGGCCGCCGATCTCAAAGACCTGCCCGTGACCGTCCCAGTTTTCCAGCGCGGCCAGCAGATAATCGATCACGTTCTGAATGGCAATCGGCTGCGATTTATGTTTCAGCCAGCGCGGCCCGGGGACGACCGGAAACAGCTCAGTCATGAAGCGGATCATCTCGAAGGAGATGCTGCCGGAGCCGGCGATCACGCCGGCGCGGAACTCGGTCACCGGGACTTCTCCCGCGCGCAGCGCCGCGCCGGTCTCGATGCGCGAACGCATGTGCGGAGCGATGTGCTGCTGCGGGTCCGCCAGCCCGCCGAGGTAGATGATGTGCTTCACCGCGGCGTCCTGCGCGGCGCGGGCAAAGTTGCGCGCGCCTTCGAGTTCGCGTTCGGTGTACCCGCGCCCGGCGGACATGTTATGGATCAGATAATACGCGGTGTGAATTCCATCGAGGGCCGGCGCAAGCGAAGACGCATCCTTCACGTCGCCCTGTACCACTTCAACGCGCTCGAACCAGGCGCGGCCGCGCAGCACCTGCGGCTTGCGCGCCAGCGCGCGCACCGCGTGACCGTGTTCGAGCAGCTGCGGAATCAACCGGCTGGCAATGTATCCGGTGGAACCGGTGACGAGGATCCTCATCAATATGCGCGGGCGAGGATCCTGGCGCGCGAGGCGAGGCGCCGCGTCAGACCGTCGAAGATGAACTTATGGAACGGCCACATGGCGTACCAGTACAAAAATCCGCTCAGGCCGTGCGGCGCGAAGTAGGCCGTGACGGTGAAGAGCGTTTTTCCATCCTGCGATTGCGAATCGAATTGCAGCCAGGCCTTGCCCGGCACTTTCATCTCTGCGCGCAGGCGCATGCGCGCGTCCTTCTCCACGATCTCGACGCGCCAGAAATCCAGCGACTCGCCGGTGTGGATCTCATCCGGGTGGCGCCGGCCGCGGCGGATGCCGACTCCGCCGATGGCCTTGTCCATCCAACCACGTAATGCCCAGGCCCAGTCCATGTACATCCAGCCGCGCGCGCCGCCGATGCCGCTGTAGGCGCGAAAGACAATCTCCGGCTTCAGGTCGAGCAGCACCTGCCGCCGCTCGATGAACATACCCTCCTCCACCGTGAACTCATACGGCTTCACATCGCCCATGGCGGTGACCAGCGCATCGGACCAGGATGTCTCCACGTTGTCGCGATGAATCTGTCCGAGCGCGAAGTGCACCGCCGATTGATAATCCAGAGGCGCGATCTGCGGGAAGAGTTTCCGCGCCGTGTCATCGCGCACGATGAGTTTTGCGCGCAGGCCTTCGATGAGCGGGAGCACCACGCGCCAATGGATCGGCGTGACCATGTGCACCCAATAGGCGGAGAGGCGCGGCGCATTTACCGGCGTGGGGATCAGCAGGCGCTTCAGGTCACGTTCCTTTGCATAACCCATCAGCATATCCGCATAACGCAGTCTTGACGGACCGCCGATCTCGATCACGCGGCCGATGGAATCCGGAGTATCCAGCGCGGCGGTCATATAACTCAGTACATCGCGGATGGCGATTGGCTGTGCATAAGAGAAATACCAGGCCGGGCAAACCAAAATGGGTTGACGCTCTGTTATATAACGAATCATTTCGAACAGCGCCGAGCCGGAGCCGATGATCATGCCGGCTCGAAACTCGGTCACCGGCACGCGGCCGTATCGCAGCAGGTGACCGGTCTCATGCCGCGAGCGCAGGTAGGGCGAAAGATCCGCCGTGGGATCCACCAGCTCGCCCAGATAAATGATGCGCTCGAGGCCGGCCACCTCCGCCGCATGGGCAAAGTTACGCGCGATTTGCAGGTCGCGTTCGGCGCTGTCTTTCCCTCCCTGCATGCCGTGGATCAGATAGTACGCGCCCGAAACTCCTTGCATGACCCTGGTCAGCGCCTCGCGGTCGAGCGCATCGCAGGTGACCACCTCGACGCGTCCTGCCCACGGCCTCTCGCGCAGGCGCGCCGGGTCGCGCACGATGCAGCGCACGCGGTAGCCCTTCTCGAGCAGTTTGGGGACGAGTCGACCGCCCACATAACCGGTCGCGCCGGAGACGAGGATCAATTTGGAATCGACCATCGGGAATGCATTATAAATGAGTCTCTACCCGCCCCACGCAGGCATGGTAACATCAGGCGAATCGAGGGTCGGAGCGGCGCAGCCGGACTCTCCGGTTTCGTCCCGCGCGTTGCACCCTCGCTGGTCACGGGTTCGACCCCCAAACCTCCATGCCGAAGGGCCGGCCTTGTGCAACAGGCAGACGGCTCTGCAGGTTAAGACCTCCGCCGCGCGCCTGCGGCCTTTCGGTGTGGATCGATCTCAAGAAAGGAACGACCATGGAAATTGCCCTGATCGCTGCGCTCCTTGCGATGGCTGGAATTCTCGGCGCATTCGTCGTCATGCGCCGCATCGTGGTATTCGAATACCAAAGCGCGCTGCTGTACACGAACGGGAAATTCACGCGCATCCTTAAGCCGGGCCGGCATTGGTACGCGTTCCCCTGGCAATCCGTTCAACGGATCGACATGCGCGAGTTCCACATCACCATTCCCGGCCAGGAGGTGCTGAGCGCGGACAACGTCAGCCTGAAGGTCAGCCTGTCGGCCGGCTACCGGGTTGTCGATCCCTACGCCGCCGTCAACACGGTGGTCAGCTACCAGGAGGCGTTGTACCAGATCTTCCAGCTGGCCGCCAGGGACGTGATCGGATCGATGGAGGTGGACTCGCTGCTCGCAAAACGGGCCGAGGTCGGAAAAGCGCTTTTCGAAATATGCTCCAGCAAGACAGCCGGCCTGGGGATCGAATTGAAGGCGCTGGAACTCAAGGACATCATGTTCCCCGGGGAATTGAAGAACATCTTCGCGCAGGTGGTCAACGCCCGCAAGGAGGGCCTGGCCGCGCTGGAACGGGCGCGCGGGGAAAGCGCCTCGTTGAGAAACCTGGCCAACGCGGCCAGGTTGTTCGAAGACAACCCGGACCTGCGCCAGTTGCGGTTGTTCCAGGTGCTCGAGAAGAGCGGCAACAACACGATCGTGATCCTCTCGCCGGAGGGGATGGTGGATTTGAAATCCGCGGGAAAGCCCTCCGGCACGTAGGCAGGCTGTCCAAGAGGCGGGCGCAACACCCGAGCTGGTTTGCACCGGTTCCAGTGGTTAATGAGCGGGCTTGGCTTATCCTCCTTCATTCCTCCCGGCAAGGAACCCGGGGATGACCTCCAACTCCTTCCTGTAATACAGGAACACAATGACGGGGACCATGACCAGATACTGCACGATGTTCGCGGTGAACTGGTCTTGCACAACAACAAAGTACGCCAGCGAGCGCATGGCATTGTTCATTGCGATGTGGGCAATGGAGGGAACGAAGATGCTCCGGCTCCTGGCATATACATAACAAAAATACGTGTGCATGAAGATTGAGCCGACGATCGCAGTGGCGTGGGTTGTGATCGTCTGCCAAAGCGGAACGGCGGGACCTGACGGAACGATCAACAATAGCGGCTGATGCCACAGATACCAAAGGAACCCGCCAATGCACAACCCGAGCCAGGGTTTATCCGGCGATAAAAAAGGGAACATGAAGCCGCGATGGCCGAACTCCTCCCCAAAACCGTTGATGATGCCCGGGAAGATGTTGAAGACGGTCAACCCGCCGATCACGAAAAGCCACAGCATCATCTGCGGCGTGAAACCGGGCGGAAGGGAGGCGGTCAGATCCTGCCCGGTCGCGGCGAATTGCTGGTCGAGCAGGTCAAGGAAAACCTGCCCTGAAAAATCCCAGCGAATGGCACCAACCGCCGTGAACAGCGCAAAGGATAACGCAGTGTATCCCAATGAAACCAGCCAGAACTTGATATAGTCGCCGAATTTGCCGAGGCGCAGGTACGCGTCTTTGAAACGCGGCTTGTGGAAGAACAGGCGCGTGATAAGCGCGGCAATGGCGGGCGTGAGCATATATCCGCCTCCGAGGTACATTCCCTGCCTGCCCATCATCCGCGCGCCGACGACGAATCCCGCGCAGAGAAGGACAAGGATGACAACGTAGGCAATCAGCGATCTCTTCATTTTCATCTCCTCATGGACGTTCATGACATGGCAGTTTCCTGCAGCCCGACATAGCGTGCGGAACCGCGTAACGCGGTGGTGTGACTCATCGCGGCCGCGCGGCACAACCCACCGGATGGCCAGAATATCGAAAAGCCACGGGGGAACAATCAATCCCTCGCGAAACGAAGCAGGACGGCGATCCCTGCCAGGCTGTATGCAGCCTTTTCATGCGATCCAGTGTGCGGGGTCATATCATCGCTACTTCACATCAAGTTGCGTATGAACCTCCCCAAGCCATCGCCCAACCAGAGGACGATCACGCTCCGCCGCCAGAGATAGATCATCGCGATCAACGCCACGCCGATGAAGATGACGGGGAAGAACAACCCTCC
>VGNF01000114.1 GCA_016866195.1 Chloroflexota bacterium
CCCCGTATCGGCGGAAAAAGGCGAGTACCGGCACTTCATGCAGAAGGAAATCCATGAACAGGTTCGGGCATTGACCGACACGCTCGCCGGACGGGTGGATTTTCAACAGGGGCGGATCCGCCTGCCTGAACTGAATTTAACACCCGAAACCGCCCGACGCATACAGCGCATGTACATTACCGCCTGCGGCACCGCTGCCTATGCGGGAATGGTCGGGAAATATCTGATTGAAAAGATCGCCCGCGTGCCGGTGGAAGTGGTGATCGGCTCCGAATTCCGCTACAGCGATCCAATCCTGGATCAAAACACGGTGGTCCTGGCCATCTCTCAGTCGGGCGAAACGGCTGATACCCTGGCTGCGATGGAGGAAGGCCGGCGCAAGGGAGCCATCCTGTGGAGCATCGTGAACGCCATCGGTTCGCAAGCGATGCGCATCGCCGACGGTTACATCTCGATGCAAACCGGACCCGAGATCGGAGTCGCCTCCACCAAGGCCTTCACTGCACCACTCGTCGATCAATACATGCTGGCGATCCTGCTAGCCGATCTGCGCGGAGCGATCGATGAAAAGAGGCGCAAGGAACTTGTCTCGGATCTGCGCCTCGTTCCCGACCTGGCCGGCCGCGTGCTCGATACCGATCCGGAGGTGGAGAAGGTCGCGCAGGTGCTCAAGGATATACGCGACTGTCTGTATCTTGGCCGCGGCATCAACATGCCGATTGCCTACGAGGGTGCTCTGAAATTGAAGGAAATCTCCTACATTCATGCCGAGGGGTATCCCGCCGGCGAGATGAAGCACGGTCCGATTGCGCTGATCGACGAGCAAATGCCTGTCCTTTGCCTGGCGCCGAAGGATCCATGGCACGAGAAGATGATCTCGCAAATTCAACAGGCCAAGGCGCGCGGTGGGACGGTGATCGCAGTGGCAACGGAGGGGGATGAATTGGTCAGGAACATGGCCGATCATGTCCTGTGGATTCCCGAAGCACCCTGGATGCTATCTCCGGTCATTACCGTGCTGCCTCTGCAACTGCTTGCGTACCACATCGCAGCCATTCGTGGACTGGACGTGGACCAACCGAGGAACCTCGCCAAGAGCGTGACCGTGGAATAAGCCGGATCAATGCGTAGAATCAATGAAATATCCCTTCATGCAGGAAGGGATATTTTTTTCGCCAATTTGCTGTCGTGCTGGTCTACCCCATCGAGACCGCCATCACATCGTATTAGGTGCCTGCGCCGAATCCATCGAAAAGAATGTGATCGCCAAAGTGGATGTTCGGCAGCTGACGCAGAAATGCGATGATGTTGGATGCGGCGCTGACGTTCCCAAAATCGCTCAACAGCCAGGGCATGGGGAATTTGATCCCGGCTTTCGACAGATGCTTCGCCTTCAGGGCGTTGATCTTGAAATTCGCATGGTGAACAATGCCCATCTTGATCGATTTTCCGGTTTGACCGAGGCGTGTCATCAAAGCCTGGTAATCATTGTAGACATCCGTCACAACCTGGACTCCGTTCCTGACAAAGAGCTTGACCATGCCCATCAAACCCGCCATGACGATCGGCGATCCATCTTCCGGTTCGTGCATCATCCCTGCCACGCGAATATGATCCGCGGCATCCTGCGTGACTTCGATCAGGGATCCGTCGGCAGCTGAATCCCTTGTATAAGGGTAATACATCCGGACTTCAAGCAGGCCTTCCTCATCGAAGGTCTCGTAACTTTTCCCCACAAGGAACTTCATGTTCGTGCCGGGCATAAGCCCGATCACTCCCATGCCGTTACCGAACAATTGGATGGCATTGACATCGTGGGAGCGGCAGGTCAACCGACTCAATCCCTCGATCCCCCCCACCAGGACCTTCTTTCCTCTCAAGTGATCGGCGACATTGAATTGCCCGGGACTGGATAGAGCCGGGTTAAGAGCCAGGTGGAGTGCTCCCATCGAACCATCACAAGCCTTGTGGACACTGACTTTCAAAGCACTGTCTGGTATTCCGGCCTTCCGGGCGATGCTAGGCACGTAATCACTGGAAATGGGTCCCGTCATTCCGATCAGGACCCCCTCTACTTCGGACGGATCCCACCCGCAAGCCCGCA
Organism: Chloroflexota bacterium; assembly: GCA_016866195.1. Classification (GTDB taxonomy): domain Bacteria; phylum Chloroflexota; class Anaerolineae; order Anaerolineales; family Villigracilaceae; genus VGNF01. Next base: position 2,105 of record VGNF01000114.1, read on the forward strand.
CAGCCCGTTGCAGCAAGCGGGAGCCGACTTCCAGCTCAAGCTCAAGATGCAGCTCGTCTTGCATGTCGAGAGTGTGATGGCGATGGTTGAATCCCAATTCAGCCAGATTAAGGATCTCGTCAGAATCGAGGGACTTGCCCAATCGCTGTTCGACCAAGGTCGGCAGAGACGAGTTGTCATAACTATCCCCCCACGATCCATAAACACCTCCGATCCCCAATTCCGAATTGTACACGCTCTCGAATCCAATGGAGATTCCGGGTCCGATGGGCAGGGTTTCCGTTTCCACCCCTGGCCGGTTGTAGAAGGCAGGGACGGGAATTTCTGTGGATTGTGACATACATTCTCCTTTGACTCTGTACAATCGTTAACCCCCCCCTCTCCCAAAAGCTACTACCAGTTTTTTCCAGCCGCAGGATCCCGAGGGTACAATATCCAGGTTATTTCCGTTTCAAGGAGAACTTCCATGCGCCCGGAATGGGATTCGTACTTCATGAAGATCGCGTACGCGGTATCCGAGCGTAGCACCTGCGACCGGGCTTACGTTGGATGCGTGCTGGTGAGGGAGAAGCGCATACTCACCACCGGATTCAACGGCTCGCCCGCCGGCCAGGCGCACTGCGACGAAACCGGTCATTTGCTCGTGGACGGGCATTGCGTGCGCACGATCCACGCGGAGACCAACGCCATTATTCAGGCTGCGCTGCATGGCGTTTCGACGCGCGACTCCACCCCTTACGTCACGCACCTGCCGTGCATACAATGCACCAAGGCGCTGATCAACGCCGGAGTGCGACGGATCGTTTACAGCACAGCTTATCGAACCGACGAAAACGCCCTGGACTTCCTGCGGGTAGCTGGAGTTGAGCTGGTCCAGAATGAGTTGCTTCACGGTGATCAATAGCTATCGAACTGAGCATCCGTGTTCACCAGGATGGGCTTTGGCGTCCGATAAATGCGATGGGGCGGGCATAAGACCGCCTTCCATCCGAGCCAGCTTTTGAAAACCAATATCCGCTAAAAGTCTTTCTATGCCGTTCCGCCGCCATCCACTGCCAGGATCGCACCGGTCACATAACTTGCCGCGTCGCTGGAAAGGTATAAAACCGACTGCGCGATTTCCATTGGCTGGGCATATCGGTTCAACGGACGTTCTGCGGCTTCTGCCATGAATTGATCATAGGGCTGTCCGACCTGAACGGCTTCATTCTGCAGCATGGGAGTATCGGTGTCACCGGGGCAGACACAATTAACGCGGATATTCAAATGACCGTGGTCAATTGCCATGGCGCGCGTCATGTTGACCACCGCGCCCTTTGCCGCACAATACGAGACGGCATTGCGTCCGCCCTTGATGCCCCAGCCAGAGCCTGAGTTGACGATCGCCCCACTCCCCTGCTTTGCCATGACTGGCACGGCATATTTGCCCATCAGGAAAATGGACTTAACGTTGACATCCATCACGCGATCCCATTCCTCCTCGGTTGTGCCGATTACGTCAGCGCGGCGGACTATCCCAGCGTTATTGAAGAGAATGTCAAGACGGCCAAATTTTTCGACAGCCGATTGCACGGCATGTTGACAATCTTCGGCGCGCGTCACATCACACGCGATAAAAACAGCCCTGCCGCCGGTCTGTAGAATTTCGCGCTCGACCTGGTTACCCAGTTCAGCATTGATATCCGCGATCACTACGGCTGCGCCTTCTTTGGCAAATAATTCGGCGGTTGCGCGGCCGATGCCGGAGGCACCACCGGTAATCAATGCGCATTTGTTGTTCAGTACACCCATTTCAATCTCCTATTGTCTCCTCTACCTAAGAAAATTTTATTTCCCTCCGGGATTAAGCTGTCCTTCATCTTCGCTTGCACCATCGCGACATCTTCATCTAACGCAGGTATGGTGTGTCCTTGTGGATGGAGAAGCCCAACATCTCGCCTGACCTGCAAGACCGCCTACGTACTCGCCGCCGTCCTGAGCCAATCATCATTTCGCGGATTGTTGCACCATAAAAAAACCCACCACTTAAACCGGTATTCATGATACTTCGCTTTGGTTGAGAAGCGATCTGTTCGGTTGATCTGCACACCCAATTTAACCACTTTTTTCTTAGCTTTTGAACATTTACTTGACATCAACCTGATATGCATTATAATATATTATTGATATGTTAGCTCAAGTCTTTTGAAGCCCATACCAATCAGAATCCAAAACCAAGGAGAGCGCGATGGCAAACGAACTCTTTCAGAAAATGGCGCAAAGCATCATCGATGGGGACAGTGAAGTAGCTGTAGAACTAGCCGAGCAGGCTATTGCGCAGGGCATTGACCCTCTGGAAGCGATATCAAATGGCTTTGTCACAGGTGTGAATAAAGTGGGCGAGGCGTTTTCCGTTGGGGATGTATTTCTGCCAGAGCTGGTCATGGCAGGCGATGCGATGAAATCCGCCCTCGCCACACTCGAACCTGAGTTGAAGAAACTCGGGTCGGCGCGCGAGATTCTGGGCCGGGTCGTGCTGGCCACCGTTGAAGGCGACATTCACGAGATCGGCAAGACCCTTGTCGGCTCGATGTTGGGTGCGTCCGGTTTTGAAGTCTATGACCTGGGTGTGGATCAACCCGCAGAAAAGATCATCGGCAAGGCGCTCGAAGTCAATGCGGACATCATCGGCATGAGCGCACTGCTCACCACCACGATGGTGCGCCAGCGCGAAGTGATCGAAGAACTGGATAAGGAAGGCCTGCGCCCGCGCATCAAAGTCATGATCGGCGGGGCGCCCATCACCCGTGATTGGTTCGAGAAGATCAAGGCCGATGGCTATTCAGAAGACGCGGTCGGCGCGGTGAAGATTGCCAAGGGAATGGTTGGTAAAGCAGACCAGTAATCGTAGTTTTGTATAGAATCTCAGATACCTGATCCACTGATATCAATCCTCAAAGGAGCGCGATATGCCTCGTCTGAAGCTGGAACTACTTGACAACGATTTGGTGAATCAAATCATTTCCGAGGGGATCGCGCTTTTGGAAAGTCCCGGGATTCGGGTTCATAACCGGGAGGCTTTGGAGCTCTTGGCGAACGCCGGCGCGAAAGTGGATTTTCAGGCTCAGATTGCCTGCATTCCCGAGAGCATCACCCGCCAGGCTTTGAAAACCGCCCCTCACGAATTTACCCTGTTCGACTTGAAGGGCGACCCTGCCGTCCACTATTTTGGAGATAAGATCCACTTCGATCCCGGATCGGGAGGGCTGACCATCATCGACAGCCAGACCGAACGGCCTCGTTTACCCGTAACTAGTGACTTGATAAAATTCGTCAAACTCGTGGAGGCCCTTCCCCAGGTTGACGCGCAAAGCACGGCTTTTATATGCTCGGATGTCGTCCCGGAAATCGGCGACCTGTATCGTCTATATCTGGCATTGATTTACATGAATAAGCCGATCATCACCGGGGCATTTCGTAAAGACACCTGGTTGCCGATGAAGGAAATGCTGTCCGCAGTTGCCGGCGGTGACCAGGCGCTGGCGTCAAAACCAACTGCCGTCTTCGATGTCTGTCCATCGCCACCTTTGCTTTGGAGTGAGACCACCTGCCAAAACCTGATCGATTGCGCACGCTTCTCCATCCCTGCGCAGCTTATTTCCATGCCGTTGGCCGGGGCAACTGCGCCGGTTACGCTTGCAGGAGCGGTCGTTCAGCATACCGCCGAATGTTTGAGCGGGGTGGTGATCCATCAACTGACCAAAGAGGGCGCGCCAATTGTGTGGGGAGGATCACCGGCGATATTTGACATGCGGGAAGGATCCACACCCATGGGGGCGGTCGAAACCTGGATGATCAGCTCAGCATATGTACAGGTCGGGAAAGCGTTGGGGCTACCAACCCATGCGTACACGGGCATGAGCGATGGGAAGATTATCGACGCACAATGCGGGCTGGAGTCGATGGGCGGCAATTTTGTCGCGGCGCTTTCCGGGGCAAATATCATTTCGGGCTGTGGCATGTTGGATCTTGAATCTTGCCTGAGCTACGAAAAGCTGGTGATCGACGCTGAAATGATCGGCATGGTGAAACGCTTTGTGACGGGCATCGAGGTACGTGACAATCCAATTGCCCTATCCTTGATGCAGAAGAGCGGACATAAGGGAAATTTCCTGTCCCTACCGCATACCCGCAAGTGGTACCGGGAGGAACAGTACCTGCCATCTGAAGTAATAGACCGGGCTTCCTTTGAAGGGTGGAAAAGCCGGGGAGAGAAGTCCACCTTTGAGCGGGCGCGAGAACGTGCCGAAAAGCTGATCGCGGCCTACCAACCGACCAAGATCACAGGGGAACTGCGTCAGGAACTTCGGGCGATCACGTTACGTGCGGCAGAGACATTTGGCATGCAATCCCTGCCACCTTTGCCAAAGGGTGAATAACGATCGCTCAACAAGCAAATAAACTCGCTACCGTACATCTCATAAAGTGTTGCCATTCCCCAAAGGGGACGCTGTGCGAGCTGCGATCTTGTTCATTGGCAGCGTACCATTTTGTAAAACTTTGGCAATCTCCTTCTGGGTGAAATTTCTCGTAAACTGGTGATTGCTTACCACTTTGTACCCTTTCGGGCATACATGGCGCATGTCGGCACTCGATTCGCTCGGCCTCGCAATGACATTCTTAAAGAAGTGGACAAATAGTAAAAATGATCGGAACCCTCATCAATGTCGTCGCTATTATCATCGGCAGTCTGCTTGGTATTTTCTTTGGGGCACGGCTATCCAACAACCTTAAAAACACTGTTGTTGCAGGTATGGGTTTGTTCACTACAGCCATAGGCTTCGAGATGTTCTTGAAAACTGAAAATCCGCTCATTGTGCTGGGTGCATTGAGCATTGGCGGGCTGCTGGGAGAGTGGTGGGAAATCGAAAACTGGTTACAATTTCTGGGGATCAGGCTGGAAAAATGGGTTACGGGCGGTTCCGAAGGAAGTTCCAGCCGTTTTGTACGCGGTTTTCTCAGCGCCTCATTGCTGTATTGCACCGGTCCGATGGCAGTTCTTGGCTCTATTAGTGATGGATTACAAGGCGATTATCTCACCCTGGCCATTAAATCTGTTCTGGATGGTTTCATTTCCATAGCCTTCGCTTCCACGCTGGGTATTGGGGTTGCATTCTCTGCACTGCCAGTATTCGCCTATCAGGGCAGTATTAGTCTACTGGCTGCCCAGTTAAATACAATCATCAGCAGCACAATGATGAACGAATTGACGGCTACTGGCGGAATACTTCTGACAGGAATTGGCATTAGCAGCCTGCTGGAAATTAAGAAAATTCGGGTGGGGAGTTTTCTTCCAGCACTCGCAGTCGCACCGCTAATGATTTACATCCTTAGCCTGGTAAATAAGTAACTCGCCTAACGCACTTACGCACTTTTCCGTGACCTTCGCCGTGATTCCCTCCCGAAGGCCGTTCGCCCCGCGAGGGCGCTGGCCCGAGACGGGGACACACCGTACCTGCGCTCGGTGCAGGTGTCGGGACGATGTGAGCGTAGCGACACCTGCACTGCAACGCACGCACGAAGTCCCCGAGCGAGCGAGTGGGGGTGCGGTGCAAGTGTCACTCCCAGAGTTAACCCTGAGCTTGTCGAAGGGGTCGTTCACCTGTGCCCCCATGCACCGCCCGCATGGGCATGTTCGTTTTGGGGATATTGACGCTGGCCGCGATCCTTGCGCCGCTGATCGCACCATATGATCCGATCAAACCGTTGCGAGATATAAAACGCCGTTCACCTCCGTGTATTCATATATTGGGTTGTCCTGAAGATCAGTCTCAGCACATCTTCGGCACTGACGGCAATCAGCGCGACCTGTTTTCGCGGGTCGTTTATGGCGCACGCCTTTCGCTTACCATAGGTATTACCACAGTGACCTTTGCCATTATCATTGGCGTTGTTCTCGGAGCATTGGCGGGCTACAGCGGCGGCTGGTTAGATAACTCCATCATGCGAGTCATGGATGTATTGCTGGCATTCCCCAGTCTAATATTAGCCATCGCGATCGTCGCCGTCCTCGGTCCCGGCCTAGCCAACGCCTTGCTTGCAATCGCCTTTGTATCCATCCCTGTCTATGCGCGGTTAGTGCGCGCCAGTGTTCTGCAGGTGAAAGAGCAGGATTTCGTCTCTGCTTCGCGTGCGCTGGGAGCTTCACCAATGGGCAATTTGATTGGACACGTACTACCAAACGCTCTGACTCCCCTCATCGTTGCTGCAACGCTGGGAATTGCCTCTGCCATTCTGGACGCGGCGGCGCTTTCCTTCCTCGGGCTTGGTGCGGCGCCTCCAACGCCTGAGTGGGGGCTGATGCTTGGTGAAGAGCGCAACAGCCTCTTCAATGCCCCGCATCTGGTCTTCTTTCCGGGCATCTTCATCATGATCACAGTGTTGGCATTCAATTTACTTGGAGATGGTCTGCGAGATGCTTTAGACCCAAGGTTTACCAACTAAATTTAATCTCAAACTTACGAATCAAAAACGCGGCGCAAAATCGACGCGTTTTTTGTTTAAGGGATTCAGAAGTTCCTCTTCAAAAAGCCATTTACCCTGAAAATAATCCCCAGGTAGCCAATGCCCCAAAAACAAGGAGCGCCTCACTTGCACCCAAAACGATCTCACGAAATTCACGTTGATCCTGTAAATGAAAACTGGGTAGATTCCCACCACTTCCCAGCGCAGACGGCGAACCAGGCAAATATTGCGCCGTCGAGCAGTCCGCCCACCTGCCCCCAGTTATCAATACCGGGCCCCAGGCTAATTTACAAATTGCCATGCTTGCCATTTGTAAAAGGTAGATCATCGCAGTGAAACCGAGAAGGGTATATGTTGCCTTTGGCACAAGAGGCGGCTTGCAGGACATGCTTTGAACCATCCACAGTAGAAGTATCTTTTGTTCTTTTCAAATAATCACATGTAAGGTTTAAATCGAATGGGATCAATATTCAGTTTGTATTATCAGAATCTGGTGCAAAATCCAAGTCCAAAACACAGCCGAAACACGCATGCACTTCCAAAGCGAAATCGGTCCTTGGCAGTCCCGCGCAAAGACCGTAGCCAAAATCTTCCACGAATTGAGTCAATGTGTTAGTATTTCTCAGGTTTTGCTGAGTGCGGTTTGCAGTAGATTTATCGTGTAATTGAGCAGATTGGGTTGCTCAAAGTTTATCGGTGCCCCGGACAATAAGGAGTCGGACATGTTTACAAGTAATAAGCCTTTGCCTCTTGACCATATCGAAACCCTGACTAACTACCCCAGTATTTTCAATGATGTGATCGGACCCGTCATGCGCGGACCATCCAGTTCGCATTGCGCCGCTGCCCTACGCATCGGGCGGATCGCCAGAGACTTGATGGATGCCAGGATCGAAGAGGTACTCATTGAGTTTGACTCGCACGGTTCACTTGCTACCACCCATGACAGTCAAGGCTCTGATATGGGCATGTTTGGAGGTCTTCTGGGCTGGGAGACTGCCGATGAACGACTGACGCAATCCACCCAGGCGATTCGGGAAGCTGGCATCAGAGTCCAGATCGAGATTAAAGATATCGGAGCGAAGCATCCCAGTGCCTATAAATTAACCCTAAAAAATTCCATAGAGCAACACACAATGACCGCAATCTCCACCGGCGGTGGGATGATGGAAATCGTGGAGATCGATGGCATCGATTTGTCGCTGGCTGGCGATTATTTTGAAACCCTGATCTACGTAGATTCAAACGGCGATGAGATCGTAAAATACCTACAGGAAAACATAAGCACCGACAAGATCATTCTCCTAAGCGGTATGAATGTGCGGATGGTTGAGATCAAAGCACAGAATTTCCTAGAGGATAGGATCATTTCAACGCTCCATGCACAATTCGATATCAGATCCTTGAAATCCATTCCGCCAGTCCTGCCAGTGATGTCCAGCCAAAAGATCCGTGTGCCGTTCATTACCTGCGATGAAATGCTGGACTATAACGCGGATAAAAACCTGGCATTGTGGGAACTGGCGGTCCATTACGAGAGTGCCCGCGGCAATCTATCCCACGAGCAGGTATTTCAGCGGATGTCTGAGATCGTACGCCTCATGCAAAAATCAATTCTTGATGGAATTGCCGGAACCAAATACGCTGACCGCATCCTGGGCCCTCAATCTGGACTCTTCAAGACGCGAATGGAAAATCAGCTGTTGCTCGATGGCGGAATGCTAAATCAGATGATCCTGTGCGTGACCGCCATGATGGAGGTGAAAAGCTCAATGGGCGTAATCGTCGCAGCGCCTACAGCTGGGGCATGCGCGGGATTACCTGGGGCGTGTATCGGTGCGGCAACATCACTGGGGTTATCTGTGGATGAAATGACAAAAGCCATGCTGGCTGCGGGAATGATCGGTGTGTTCATCGCGGCTCATGCCACTTTTTCGGCAGAGGTCGGTGGGTGTCAGGCTGAATGTGGTTCCGGCTCAGGCATGGCATCCGCAGCCCTGGTCACGTTGGCAAATGGCACGCTCAAGCAAAAA
>VGNF01000115.1 GCA_016866195.1 Chloroflexota bacterium
CTGGCCGAGGACTTGAATACCATCCCCTCAATGGGGACCACGAACCTAATATTAAACCCCTCCATAATATGAATAAGGAGGGGGGTTTCTGGCTCCTGGCTGAGGACTTGAATACCATCCCCTGCAAGGGGGCCTCAAACCTAAGAATAAAACCCTCCAAAATAAGGAGGGCTTTTCTGGCTCCTGGCCGAGGACTTGAATACCATCCCCTCAATGGGGACCACGAACCTAATATTAAACCCCTCCATAATATGAATAGGGAGGGGGTTTTCTGGCTCCTGGCCGAGGACTTGAATACCATCCCCTGCAAGGGGGCCTCAAACCTAAGAATAAAACCCTCCAAAATAAGGAGGGCTTTTCTGGCTCCTGGCCGAGGACTTGAACCTCGAACCTAGCGGTTAACAGCCGCGCGCTCTGCCGATTGAGCTAGCCAGGAATGCGTGCGGGATTATACGGAGAAGGAAAGGGAATGTCAAGGCGACCTTCCTGTAAATGGAAGATTGCTTCGTTCGCTCCGCTCCCTCGCAATGACATACCACTTAATAATGGATCGAGCTCAGGTTATCCAACTTGTCCGTGGTATGCGTGGCAATGATCTGACGCACGGTTCCGGTCAGGCCGCGCACCACCAGGCTGTCGGTGGTGATGTGATCGCCGTAATAGCGCACTCCCTGGAGCAATTCCCCGTCGGTGATGCCTGTTGCGGCGAAGAATACGTCCTCCGAGGAAACCAGATCGTCCATGGTCAACACTTTGTCGAAGTCATAGCCGGCCTCGCGCCCTCGGCGTTGTTCCGCCTCATCCCGCGCGAACAGCTTTCCCTGGATCTCGCCGCCCATGGCTCGCAGCGCGCAGGCGGCGATCACCCCCTCCGGGGTTCCCCCGATTCCCAACAGGACATCCACGCCGGATTCCGGCCAGGCGGTCATTACCGCAGCCGCCACATCGCCATCCGGAATCTGACGGATGCGCGCCCCGGCCCGGCGAATCTCAGATATCATCCCCTCGTGCCTCGGACGGTCAAGGATGATCGTAGTCAAATCCTCCACGGCCTTGTCCTTGGCTTTCGCGATGGCTTTGAGATTTTCTATGATGGATTTCTCGATGTCGATCCGGCCCTTCGCTTCGGGCCCGACCGCGATCTTGTTCATATAAACGAACGGCCCGGCGTCGAACATCGTGCCGCGCGGCGCCACTGCCACGGTTGCCAGCGAATTCGAGCGGCCAAATGCCAGCGGCCGGGTTCCGTCGATCGGGTCAACCGCAACGTCCACCTTCGGGTCGGATCCATTGCCGACTTTCTCACCGTTGTACAACATCGGCGCCTTATCCTTTGCCCCCTCCCCGATGACGATCACACCATCCATATCGATCGTGCCCAGGATGAGCCGCATGGCATTGACCGCCGCCTGATCCGCCGCTTCCTTGTCCCCCCGTCCCATGTATCTTCCAGCGAGCATGGCGGCTGCCTCGGTCACCCGCGCCATCTCAAGGGCCAGGTTGCGGGTGGGAGTGGCTCCAAGGACTTTCATGATTCCCTCCAATCGTTATAGGATGAACCAGACCAGGTAATAATATCCGATGACTGCCCCCCAAAGCCAGGAATCAATGCGGTCGAAGAACCCGCCGTGACCGGGGATGATGTCGCTTGAATCCTTCAACCCGGATTGTCGTTTGAACATGCTCTCGCCCAGGTCCCCTAATGGCGTCAGAGCACCGAGGATCAATCCCAACAACGCGCCCTGCGGGATGGTGATATCGCCGGCAAGATTCCCAAAAGCAGAATACGCGTAAACAAAGAAACCTCCGGCGATCATCCCCGTGAAGATACTGGCGGCATAACCCTCCCAGCTCTTTTTCGGACTTAGTCGTGGAGCCAGCTTATGCCTTCCGTATGCCCGGCCGATGGAATAGGCTCCCGAATCCGCCATCCAGACCGAAGGCATCACAAGCATGAACCACCAGCCTCCCTCCGGCAGATTCCGAAGGTCTAAGAGATAGGCTCCGATCCAGCCGATATAGACCAGCGCCCCAACCGTCACACCGAAATCAAGGGCGGCCTGGTCGCGGCCGCGTTCATAGGAATACAAATGAAAGGCCAACGCCACCAGGATCGTCAAAGCGAAGGCCGGCAGCGCCACTTCAGGATTGAACATGCGCACGAGCAGGATCAGTCCCACCCCACCGAGGATAATGTGCATTTGCGGTTCAGACTTCACGGCGCGGAACAAATGCACATATTCCCACGCGGCGCCCACAAGGAATATGGACATCAGCAGGAAATAAAATGCGCCGCCAAAAATAATGGCGGGCATTCCAATCAACGATAATCCCAGTGCCGTGATGAGTCTTCTACGCATTGGTCTCCTGGAGTTCCCCCGAGGACACCTTGCCAAAGCGGCGCTCGCGGTGGGCAAAGGTTTCCAGCGCCCGGTAATACTCCTCCTTGTCGAAATCCGGCCAAAACGTGGGCGTGATGTACCATTCGGAATAGGCAGCCTGCCAGATCAGGAAATTGCTGACGCGCAGTTCGCCGGAGGTCCGGATGATCAGGTCCGGGTCAGGGACGCCGGCGGTATACAGGTAGCGGCTGACGAGTTCGTCGGTCACATCCTCGGGAGCGATGCCGTCTCGCATCATCTTCTGGATGGCCACGACGATCTCATCCCGCCTCCATAATTGAAGGCAACGTTCAGGATCAAACGGTCGTTGTTCCTGGTCAATTCGATCGCCTTCAGGACCTTCTGTTGGATTTTCGGATCCAGCCGTTCCAGGCGGCCGATGTGGCGCAGCTGAACCCCCTCCTTGTGGAGTTCGTTCAATTCGCGGTCGATCACGTCCTGCAGGATCAGCATCAATCCCTGAACCTCCTCCGGCGGTCGTCCCCAATTTTCGGTGGAGAACGCATAGATCGTCAGGTATTTGACCCCGAATTCCACGGTGGAGCGGATTACCCGCCTCAAATTCTCCGTGCCGGCCTTGTGGCCTGCCAGGCGCGGCAGTCCGCGTTGAATCGCCCAACGACCATTGCCATCCATGATGATGGCGACATGCTGGGGGACTTTTTCGAGGGCAGGCAGGGAGGGATCGGACATGGTTCCAAAAAGCCGGCTGGGATCAAACCTCCAGGATTTCCTTCTCCTTGTTCTGACCCAGCTTGGCGATCTCCTCCACATGCTTATCGGTCAGCTTCTGCAGATCCTCCTCGCCGCGTTTCAGATCGTCCTCTGTGATCATCTTTTCCTTTTCGAACTCGCGCATGTCATTGTGCAGGTCGCGGCGGATGTTGCGCACGGCAATGCGCGCCTCCTCCAGCCGGTGATGCATGTGCTTGACCAGTTCGCGGCGGCGCTCCTCGTTGAGCGGCGGCAGATTCAAGTGTATGACCTTTCCGTCGGAATTCGGGTTCAGCCCCAGATCGGAAGTACGGATGGCTCGTTCGATCTCCTTGAGGGACGCGGCATCGAAGGGTTTGATCATCAGCGAGCGCGGTTCCGGAACGCTGATCGTTGCCAGCTGCATCAATGGCGTGGGAGCGCCGTAATATTCCACCGGCAGCTTTTCCACCAGCGCCGGACTCGCCCGGCCGGTCCGAATCCCCGCCAGATCATCGCTCAATGACACGATCGCGCCATGCATCCGCACTTCAGCATCCTTTAACATGCTCTTGATTTCATCAGTGGTCACGATCTTCCTCCTGAAAACATTGGCGGTACAAGGATACCTTAAAATATGAATTAATGCTATGGGAACGAATAAAAGTGAGAGTCTTTGGACCTATTTTGAGAGACTCACATGAAATCCTCCCGCATTCCTATCGGCCTCTGGGAAGGATGGGCATGAAACTTGTTGGATCGTTTAGTTCATCCGCTTACAAGCGTACCGATCGTTTTTCCTTGCAGCGCGCCAGTCAGCGCGTTTTTATCCCAAAAGTTCAACACCAATATCGGCAGGTTGTTTTCCATGCACAAAGTAATCGCCGTGCTGTCCATCACGGTCAGGCGGCGGCTGAGAAAATCGATGTAGGTCATCTGGTCGAACTTGTGCGCATCCGGATTTTTCCGCGGGTCCGCATCATACACGCCGTCAACCTTGGTGGCTTTGATGACCACATCCGCACTGACCTCCGTGGCGCGCAAAGCCGCCGCAGTGTCTGTCGAGAAATATGGGTTTCCGGAGCCGGCGCTGAAGATCACCACCCGCCCCTTTTCCAGATGCCGGATCGCCCGCCTGCGGATATACGGCTCCGCGATCGCGCGCATTTCAATGGCCGACATCACCCTTGTGTGTACACCCGCGCGCTCGAGTGCATCCATAACGGTCAGGGAGTTCATGACCGTCCCCAGCATGCCCATGTAGTCCGCCGTCGCCCTGTCCATGCCATGCTCCAACCCCTGGACGCCCCGCCATAGATTGCCCGCGCCGATCACTACCGACACCTGAACGCCGAGGTCGCGGACCTCCTTGATACGGCTGGCGATCGACTCCGCCTGATCCACATCGATGCCGTAACCGGTTTTTCCCGCCAGCGCCTCTCCGCTCAACTTCAGAAGGACTCGCTTGTATTTCAAATCAGCCATACGGCCTCCATAAGGACCTATCCATACGCTTCCGATCCACCAGACCATTGTACAAAAAAACCAACCCGGGGGTTGGCTTTTTAATGATCTCAGGCTTGACTTGTGCTTTCACCCAGTTCCCATCGCTGAAAACGCCGCACCACCACGTTTTCCCCGATCGCCGCCACATTCTGGAGAATGAGCTTTTCCACGGTGATGGTTTCATCCCGAATATAGGTCTGACGCAGCAGACACACCTCGTCCTTGTATTTCTCCAGACGCCCTTCCACAATTTTCGGCAGGATGTTATCCGGCTTGCCTTCCTCGCGCGCTCGCGCACGGGCGATGTCCGCTTCGTGATCCAATTCCCCCGTCGGGATCTCCTCCGCTTTGATATAGCGTGGGGATGCGGCGGCGATCTGCAATGCCAGTTCGTGAGCCAGGTTGCGGAATTGTTCCGAGCGCGCCACGAAATCCGTCTCGCAATTGACTTCCACCATCACACCCACACGCCCACTCCCATGAGAGTACAGTTCGACCACCCCATTCGAGGCTTCCCGATCCGCCCGCTTGGCAGCGGTAGCCATGCCTTTTTCCCGCAGCCAATCCACTGCTTTTTGAAAATCGCCGCCGGATTCCTGCAAGGCTTTCCGGCAATCGATCACGGGCGCATTCGTGGCAGCCCGCAATTCTTTGATCATTTCCGTTGTAATTTCCATTTTCCTGGTCCCCATCCCGTTATTCCGGGCTCTCTTCCTGTTTAACTTCCGTTGTCACAACTGTTTCTTCCTTCTCCTTGCGAGCACGCGCCTTGGCGATATCCTCCACACGTTCCTGTTTCTCGACCGGTGGTTCATCCGTCTCCACCTTGCGGGAGATACTTAATTTCGCCAGTGTGGCATCGCCGAGCAATACTTCCTCCTCAACGACATCCTCCTCCGTTTCCAGTACGGGTGTACGGGAAGGTCGACCGTGTGGTTTGGCTTCCAATTCCTCCAATGCGGGTTGAGATGCTTCCTCCTCCTTCCGCATGGCCTTACCTTCCAGCACAGCATCCGCCACCTTGGCCACCAGCAGTTTAATCGCCCGGATGGCGTCATCGTTGGAAGGAATGACATAATCCACGTTCTGGGGATTGCAGTTCGTATCCACCAGTGCCACGATGGGAATGCTCAGAAGATTGGCTTCATGCACAGCCGCTTCCTCCCGGCCGACATCCACGATGAACAGCAGATCGGGCCGGCGCTTCATGATTCGCGTGCCGGACAAGCCCCTCTGCAGGCGATTAATCTGCCTTTCGACAAGCAATCCCTCCTTCTTGGTCAGGTTGTTGATTTCCTCTGAGTTGCGCAATCCCTCCAGGCGATCCAGCTCCTGAATTCGCAGATGGATGGTCGCCCAGTTCGTCAACATTCCACCCATCCAGCGTTCGGTGACATAGGGCATGCCGCAGCGTGCGGCTTCCTCGGCCACTGTCTCCTGCGCCTGACGCTTGGTTCCCACAAAAAGGATCGTTCCGCCATTGGCCACCGCATCGCGGATCACGCCATATGCCTGGTTGAGCATTTTCACCGTCTGCTGCAGGTCGATGATATGAATGCCGTTACGTTCGGTGAAGATATACGGTTTCATGCGGGGATCCCACTTGTTCGTGCGATGCCCAAAATGCACACCGCTCTCAAGCAGTGCCTTCATTGATATGACAGCCATGTCTACTCCGTTCGATGCCATTTCCGACGAGGGATCCGTGGATCTTCGTGAAACGGCGTGTGTTTAGTGGGGATGATGACCCACTCAGGGATGCTTGATGCCCATCCCGGGCAGAATGTGCCCTTTACAGAGCGGCGGGATTATATCATGGAAAGGTCTGTTTATCGAAACGTAGTTTCATGGATATAATACAACCTCCAATGATGAGGATTCCCTCACCTGGACAACAATTTCTCACGAAGCTCCGGAGACAGTGGCGCATGAAGAAAGCCCGATTTTCTTTTTCTCTCAAACCATACAGGATCATTCTGATTCTGGCAATCACCTCCGTGGTGAATGTCCTGTTTAGCCTGATCGGTCAATACTTGCGGTTCAACCCGAACTCCTACAACCTCTCCAACGCCATTCAGGAATTCTTTCTGGACCTGTTCATCTTCAAATTCGATGTGAACAACGAATCCAACATCCCCACGTATTTCAATACACTGCTGCTGGTCTTCGCAAGCCTGCTGGCATTCGTTATTTCTGCCGTCAAATTTGATCAGCAGGATAAGTACAGATATGAATGGCTTGCTCTGGCCGGTTTGTTGTTCGTCATGTCACTTGACGAGGCTTCCGCCATCCACGAACGTTTCAGCATCCTGCTCAAGGATCTTCCGGATATCGGAGGCTTTCTTGCGTACAAGTGGGTGATCGCAGGAATGGTCATTGTTGCGGTCCTGGCGGCTGCTTTTCTACGGTTTTTCCTGCATTTCGATCAGCGGAACAGGTTCTTTCTCATTCTGGCGAGCGCCATATATCTTTTCGGTGCACTCGGATCCGAGATGATCAGCGGACGTTATCAAGCCCTGTACGGCGCCAAGAATTTCACCTTTGCCCTGCTCACCACCCTCGAGGAAAGCCTCGAATGGATTGGGGTTTCTCTGATAATCTTCACACTGATGAAATACATCGAGGAACATATAGCAGAAGTGAGATTCCTCCCACAGGGCGGTTCGGCCCGGCCTCCAAAGATACGGAAATAAAAAAAGCCGATTCTTCCATGAACCGGCTTGCTCCTTGAGAAGGTACGAATTACACGACCGCGGCTTGTCCGTACAACTGCTGTTTGATCGAGACAATATCCCGACGCAATCGGTCATCCCGTTCCATTTGATCGGAGATTTTCTCGATCGCATACATGACCGTCGTGTGATCCCTTCCGCCCAGCACTTCACCTATTTGCGGGAAGGATAAGTTTGCCTCCTCCCGCAGGATATACATGGCCCCCTGCCGCGGCAGGGCTACGTCCCTTGATCGATCTCGCCCAAGCAGTTTTTCCACCGTGGTGTTGAATTTTCGTGCCACGAGGTCAAAGACCCGATCGGGTTCGAGATCCCCGCGCGAGGGCAGCAGGTCCGACAATGCAACTTCCACCAAATTGGGGGTTAGAGAGGAACCGCTCAGGTCCGCGAAGGCGATAATTCGGTTCAGCGCTCCTTCGAGCTCCCGAATATTCGACTGGACCCGTTTGGCGATGCCCTCGAGGATCTCATCCGAGACCATCCGACCCGTACGCTCCGCCTTGGATCTGAGAATTGCCAGGCGGGTTTCCAGGTCCGGAGGCTGAATATCAGCGGTCAAACCCCATTCAAATCGCGAGCGCAGACGCTCTTCCAGCGTAACCAGCGACTTGGGCGGGCGGTCGGAGGAAACGATGATCTGCTTATCCTGCCCGTGGAGTGTATTGAAGGTGTGGAAGAATTCCTCCTGGGTGGACTCCTTCCCTGCAATGAATTGAATGTCGTCGATCAAGAGAACGTCCGCAGAGCGGTATTTTTCCCGAAAGGCCTGGGTCGTGTGTGTCCGAATGGCTGTGATCAGGTCGTTTGTGAATTCTTCCGAAGACACATACAGGACGTTCAGGCCTCTTTGGGTACAGGCGTTACCGATGGCATGCAAGAGATGGGTCTTTCCAAGCCCCACGCCACCGTAGACAAATAGGGGATTGTAAGCCCGGGCAGGTTTCTCCGCCACCGCCTGACAGGCCGCATGGGCCAGACGGTTTCCAGCACCCACGACAAATGTATCAAAGGTGTACCTCGGATTGAGATTCGCATGCCGAGAGTGGGTGGGCAGCGTGGATTCCTCTTGGGGCGATCTCTCCGCCTCGGCCTGCGGACGGGGATTCGCCTCCCCTTCAGGCGTCACGACAAACATAACCGAGGCATTTGAGTTGAGGATTCCGATCAACAGACGGTTAACCGTGCTGGCAAGGCGGCTTTCCAGCCAATCCCTCGCATAGGCATTGCGCACCCCAACCGTCAACACGCCGTTCTCGTGTGAGACCGGCCGGGTATCACGCACCCAGGTATCGAAGGAGGCGCGGGGCATCTCCATCTGCAATTGCGCCAGCACCGTCTGCCAAGCCTGTTCACCATTCATAAGTTATCCTCGTCGCGCCGAAAGTGATGAAACATATTATGCGGCCGGGATCGCCCGGCCCAAACAGGATCATCTGAATGAATATTCCGCATGTTTTCGATCGTAGATGAAATGGATGTGGGATTTAACCATCCGGTTATCAGCGTGATTGTATTCTAGCAGAATATCAACAAATAACAAGACGTTAGACCTACGTGAAGCTAAAAAGATTTGTTTTTTTAAGGTTATTCCATGTTAACGAATCATCGCGTGCAACAATGGATTATTCATTTGCAGTAGAACAAGCGTTTCAGCCATTAATACGGTCGCTTGATCCGGAGACCCCCATATTTGGGCATTTCGATGTGAATCGGGGAACAGCCTTCCATATCATCTTAAAGAATCTTCATGCATTGATTCGTTCAACCGCTATGCACGAGACTCAATTTCTTGAGATTCATTTGAAAATGCAGGATGATAACGACGGATTATGAATGATTCACCCGCGGCACCCATGCCATAATGGTTGTTCCAACGTCAATGATTGACGAAATATCGAACTCACCACCCACCGACCGCGCCCGGGTTTGCATGTTTGCCAGTCCATGGCCGATCGATGAGTTGATTTTTTCAAGGTCAAAACCCCGTCCATCATCTCGTATCTCCAACAAGGTACGGTTTTCAGCCGACCACAAGGCCACTTGCACGTTATTGGCCTTTGCATGCTTGGCTGCATTTGCCAATGCCTCCTGACAAATGTGAAACAAGGCCAGTGCATGCGCATGCGGCAGGTCTTTAAAGTCCATATCGGGGATGGTCAGGTTGACTTCAGAGAAGGTATTGGCACGATATTCGTTGATTAATCTCTTTATGCCGCTGATTAAGCCTTCGTTGCCGAGCTGACGGGGTCTTAAATCCAGGATGTAAGACCGTAAATCACGAATTGCCTGGTTCAAACCATCGATTGCATGTTTGATCCGTTCTTTTGCGACAGCCGGATCTTCGTCCAGGCTGAGTCGCACACCTTCCAATCCCAGGCCAATGCCGTAGATGGATTGTATGATGCCGTCGTGCAGGTCCATACCTATGCGATTTCGCTCTTCCAATATCGCCAACCGACGGGCATTTTCATTCAATCGCGCGTTTTCGATCGCCAAACCGGCCCAGGCTCCAACGGCAATAAGGAGTTGAACACTTCGCTCATCGAATGGCTCGTCAGCGCGGGTGGCTACACTCATAACCCCCATCAAGTTGTCGCCGGAAACCATTGGGATACACGCAATTTGTTTAAATCCGGCCTTGACGACCGCCTGACGCAGGAAGTTTTCATCATCACCGATCTGGTTCCCAAATATCGGTTTTCGGGTTTTTGCCACGATGCCGGGGTATCCCTCCCCCAGTTGGAAAATATTGCGGGTCCAAAACGCTTCCGCCGCCTGACCCCGATGCAGGACCATGCGCAAGGTGGTCTTATCCTCCTGGAGCAGGAAGATCTCACCTGCCTCGACCTTCATGTAGTTCATGAGTAGACCGAGGGTTCTATTCAGAATCTCGTCCAACTCCAGGCTGGAGGTCAACGTGGTGGCGATGCCATTGAGCAAGGCCATATCCACGTTGCGGCGGGTCAGCATGACGTCGCGCTCTTTTAAGTTTGCTACCAGCCGGGCGTTTTGTATCGCCGTTGCGGCGTACGCCGCAAGCATCTGGATGATCTTCTCGTCATCTTCCGTGAATTCATCCCCGTCCACCTTGTCCGTAAGGTAGATTTGACCAAGCTGACGCTCTGCCGCGCGGATCGGTACTCCAAGAAAAGTCACCATTTTGGGGTGATTCTTGGGGAAGCCAACCGAGTCAGGATGCTCCCGAATCCTCGAGACGCGGATCGGGTATTCCGACGCCATCAATGCCCCAATCAATCCCAGGCCATGCGGTGGATGAGGGATTCGTTTGATCTCAGAATTTC
>VGNF01000116.1 GCA_016866195.1 Chloroflexota bacterium
AAAAATTCTGAGGCGTGACTTGAACTGCCGGCGATCTCTTCGAGCATGTCCATCACGTGACCGCGTTCCCCGAGAATGGGGGCAAGATACGCCTCCCAGGCGGTTTTGCGGAGATTCTCTACGGATTCGTAATCCGCTTTTTCGAGCGCGATCAGTTCGGAGTCCGAGGCGAGGCGGTTTTCGATCAACCATTGACGCATTCTCTTGATACAGTCGAAATCCTCCTCCCATTTAAGCCGCTCGGCAGACTTGTATCGTTCGTGGCTTCCGGAGGTGGAATGTCCGTGCGGCTGGGTTACATCGATGACGTGCACCAGGGCCGGGATGTGATATTCGCGCGCGATCTCCGCCGCGGTCTGATAAGTCTCGAGCAGTGCTGGATAATCCCAGGCGCGCACGGTGTAGTGATCGAATCCGTTTTGAACCTTATCCGGCGGCGCGGAAGGGTCGCGCTCGAATCCTTTGAGCAATGCTCCGATGTTCTCTTTCACCATCTGAAACTGGTTGGGGACCGAGATGCCGTAGCCGTCGTCGTAAATGGTGATGACCGCAGGTGCCTTGAGCACACCAATGGCGTTGACCGATTCCCAGAACAATCCTTCGGCGGTGGAGGCATTGCCGATGGTGGCATAGGTGACCTCGTCGCCATGGTGTGAGAAATCCTGAAATGCATGAAGATCGTTGAGCCGGCGATAGAGGACCGATGCATAGGCCAGACCGACGGCGCGCGGCATTTGTGCGCCGGTGGGGGAGACATCGGCCGCAGTGTTGTATATCTCCATCTGGGCTCGCCACGACCCGTTGGGATACAGCAAACGCGTCGCGAAGTGCGCGTTCATCTGCCGCCCCGCGCTGGCGGGATCGAATGCCACGTCTGCGTGAGCATAGAGCTGGGAAAAAAATTCCTGTATGCTCATCACCCCCGAGGCGAACATCCAGGTCTGATCGCGATAATATCCGGAACGCCAATCCCCCTTGCGAAAGGCTCGGGCGATTGCCAGCTGGGCTACTTCCTTGCCATCCCCGAAGATGCCAAACTTGGCCTTCCCGCTGAGAACCTCGCGCCTCCCGATCAGCGATACCTGGCGTGATTGATATGCCAGGCGGTAATCTTTGAGGATCTCTTCTTTTTCTAGGGGAAGCACAACAGAGCCCTTTTTGCGGGGCATGATTCTCTCTCCTGATTGAGTGTTGGGGCGGATTATAACGGATAAGAAAAAGAGCGGCCTTTCATGGCCGCGCTGAGACTGTCACTTCATTCTCTCGGCCACGATCTCCGCCACATCTTTCACGTGGACCGCCCCTCCGTCCGCCTTCGCGGCGTCATTCATCATTGTCAAGCAGAAGGGACAGCCGACAGCCACCGTATCCGCGCCGCTTGACTTTGCCTCCTTGAAGCGTGCCTCGTTCACGCGTTCGGTGCCGTTTTCCTCCTCCTTCCACATCTGGGCGCCGCCTGCGCCGCAGCAGAAGGATTTGGCTCCATTGCGCGGCATTTCTACCGTCACCGCGCCTGCGGACTTCAACGTCTGACGCGGCGCGTCGATCTCCCTGTTGTGCCGCCCAAGATAACACGGGTCGTGGAAGGTCACCCTCAACTGATTGCTGTCCACTGAAAGCTGTATTTTCCCGGCGCCAACCAGTTCGTTGATCAGTTGTGTGTGATGAATGACGGTGTAGTTGCCGCCAAAGGCCGGATATTCGTTTTTGATGGTGTGCAGGCAGTGCGGGCAGGTGGTGACGATGCGCTTCGGTTTGACCTCGTTCAATATTTCGACGTTTTGCGTGGCCAGCCCGAAGAAGATATCCTCGCGTCCGGCGCGGCGCGCCGAATCGCCGGTGCAGGCCTCGTTCTTCCCAAGTACAGCATAATTCACCCCGGCTGTGTTCAGGATCTTTGCAAATGCCAGCGCCGTTTTCTGCGCCCGCACATCCGTGGCTGGGGCACACCCGACCCACCATAGAATTTCCGGTTCGCCGTTTTGCTCGATGGTCGGGACGTTCACTCCCTCCGCCCATTTCATACGGTCCGCTTGCGAGATGTTCCATGGGTTCATATTGCGTTCCATGCCCCTGAAGGCGGTTTCCAGCTGCTTGGGGAAGGCGCTTTCCATCATCGAGAGATTGCGTCGAATGTCCAGGATATCGCGCATCGGTTCATTGCCGACCGGGCAGATATCCACACAGGCGCCGCACGCAGTGCAGGCCCACACGGCCTCCTCGGGGATCAACGTCCTCAACTCGACATCCGTCCCGCCGCCGTCGTTCAGGTGATAGCGCTTGTTGATCTCCAGCGCGGCGGGGGAAAGCAATTTGCCTGTGTTGTACGCCGGGCAGACCTCCTGACAGCGAAAGCACATGATGCAGGCGTAGCTGTCCATGATCTGCTCCCAGCCCAGATCCTTCATCTTTGCCGCGCCGAATTGCTCGATGGTCGAGTCGTCAAGGTTGATGTAACTTAACTGACCGATGGATTTGCGCTGCGGTTTGAGCGCAAAGTTGATCGGGGCGAAGAACAGGTGGATATGCTTTGAGTAGGGGAAGTAGGGTAGGAACGCCACCACGGCGCCGATGGACAGCCAGAAGGCGATATGCTCGCCGGCGGTCAGCAAGTCCGCATCCACGTTGGACCACAGGCCGGATACGGCTGAGATGGTGGGCTGCCAGCTGTCGGTGTGGCCGGCGGAGGCCAGGAAGAACGACTCACCGAGAAACCGCATCGAGTTGTGGATGAATATGAACGAGGCGACAATGGCTGAATCGCGCGCAATGCCAAAGCGCGCCTTTGAATGCAGCAGGGTGGATTCACGGGTGGATAGAGTTGCCGGCCTCAGGATGAAGCGGCGAACGACCATGGCTGCGATCCCCAGGATGATCGCCACATTGGCGATGTCCGCGATCAGCCGGTATACATCCCCGAACAGGCCGGTATGATCCAGCAGTTTGTAACCGGTGTAGGCATATATCAGATCGGCCAGGTTGATCAACAGGAACGAGAGGAATCCCCAGCCGATCAGGCCGTGTAAGATGCTCGGCCACAGACGAAAACGAAAAACGGGCTGGAAGAGCCCCACCTTGAGGATGAGTTCTCCGACCCGTTTCCAGATCAGCGACCAGTCGATCTTTCCCTGTCCGCTGGCGATGTGGCTGGCGATGCGCACGGCGCCGCGCCAGGTGAAGTAGAGTGAAACCAGCGTCGCGAGCGCAAAGAGGATCTTTTCAACGAAGGTGAGCATGGTTCCTCCAGCGGGAAAAGTTAATGCTCCGCCAAGTTTAGCACAAGTTTCTACAAGGTTGGCCGAAACCGTTTACGGGATCGATGGGAATTGTCTACCGGCTGATGTCGTTCACGTAATCCACTGCGGGTGAGCACGCACCGGTGAGGAAGGGGGACACATTTTCCCAGGTGATCTCAAGGCCGTTCTCCACGACAAGGGTGAGCGCTTCTGTGAGGCATCCACCACCCGCGTTGTAATTTACCAATGTGAACTTCCACAGATCTTCATACGAGGCGGCCTCGCCGGGGGGATTTCCTGTGTAATTGCGCACAACTTGCCCAGCCTGTTCACAGTTGGCCACCATGGTGTGAGCAAAAACTCCCACCGAAAAATCCGCCTGAGTCAGGTCCAATCCAAGGGGACATTCCTCGCAGGTGGCATCCACACTGCCGACCAGCGCGTGACGTAGGAACGACTGCTGCTCTTCATCGAGGTGCATGTAGCCTTCGTTGCAGGCTCCTTCCTCGAGGATCAAAGGGCAGAATTGATCGTAGAACGAGCGGTTCCAGAACAAGGTTGTGTCCGCCCCGTTCTCTGTCAGCTGGCCAAGGCCGATATCTGCCACAGACTGGAAGATGCCGGGCCAGAACTGGCTTTCGCGCGCGAACAGGTTCTTCAACAACCTGGCCGGAACCCCGGTTTCCTCTGCGGTGGTGAGGATCAACCTATCGAAGCGGTCCTGCCATTCGTTCACTGCCGGCCTGGCCTGGTCCAGACCGCACTGGTTGACGACGTTCCCGGCGCCGATGCCGGAATCCGGGCACATGCTGGCGTCCACCGCGCCCTGCAGGATCAGGTTGGTGGCGAGATAGGTGTACGGGATGTCACTGCTCAATTCTTCGCTCTGTCGGGGTGTGGATAGCCATTCCGGAGCCCCGCCCACCGGAGGAAAGGCACCCCAGGAATCGGAACAGGCTGCGAGCACCTCTCCAAGCCACTGAGAGGAAAGCACATCCACATACCAATATAGTTGGTCGGGGTCCCCTTCGTCGGCCAGTTGCGCTCGGACCCGGGCGCTGTAAACCAGGCTGGAATCGCCATAGGATGAGTAGGACCAGAACTCGACCGTGACACCCTCGTCGCCCGTCTCGACGATCTGGAATTTGCAGGTATCCGTTCCGTTGCAATCGAACGGCTGCCCGTCGTACGTCCCCTCGATGCGGATGATGGATTCGTTGGGCAGAGGTTCCCGGCCGCTGATTACCAGCACCGGGGAGGATTCGCAGATGTGAGTGCCGCTGCTGTAGACCGGTTCGCAATCCTCCAGCGAGATCCAGGCGGAGGCAGGGGCGAGCTGCATGGCAATCTCTTTTTCCGCCGGCCAGCTGTCGATCAGGAAGGTGTAATAGCCTTCGCAGGTGTACGTTTTATTCGAATAACAGGGTTTCTGCGTGATCCATGTATCGTACACTGACTCGCCGCAATCCCGGTATACCTCCCAAGGGAGCGGAGTTCCTTCATGGTCGATGATCACGGAGCAGACTACCGCCTGGTTTTTCCATTTGACCATGTACCATTCGAAGGCGTTGTACTCAACGGCGATGACCGTGTAGCGGTCCGGTCCGGGCGGGGGATTGGATTCCTGGGCGGAACCCGGCACGCGTGAGAAAGCGGCGCCCATCAGGGCGACCAGGATGGAAGCAACCCCGACCCTCCACTTGCGTGCCATTGAAAAAATGAGTCCGCTCGTATTATAAGCGGACTCATTCGTGCGGGCTATATCTTTTTGGTTTTGCTTTTACCGCCAGGCCTGGACTTTGCGGATTTGCTGGGCCTGGATGGTTTCGATCGGCTTTCCTTTGCCATTTTTGCCAGGATTTCGAGATCCTGACCGAGGTCTTTGTTCCGCTGGAACAGGCTCAGGACGTACAGCCCCATGGTGAAAAAGGTGATCAGGTAACCGGCGATCATATAGCCGGAAGTGTCGGGAGTGGTTTCGAGGAACATGGATATCTCCTAGGCGGAAGCGTTGAGCTTGAGCTGCTCGACCTGCTCCTGCAAGCTGCCAAGGCGGATGCGGTGCCAGATCAGGTCGATGAAGAGGACGGTGAAGGCAAACAGGGCGAAGAAGAAGGCTGTGCGCATGTCGGCGGTCATGTCGAAACCGCCCTGCGCCGCGGCGCTCTGGTTTCCGATCACCACCGGATGAATGGTGCGGAACAGGCGGATGACCATGAAGGTGATCGGCGCGCTGATTCCGCCCAACAGGGTGTAAACCGCTCCGAAGCGGGCGCGCTTCTCGGGGTCTTCGATGCCCTGCCGCAGCATGAAGTAGGCGATGTAAATCAGTTCGGTGATGGCGGCTGTGGTCAGGCGCGGATCCCAGGTCCACCAGGTGTTCCAGGCGGGGCGGGCCCAGATGGACCCCAAAACGATGGTGATGAAGAAGAACATCGTGCTGACTTCCACCGCGGCCACTTCGAAACGGTCCCATTTCAGGTCCTTGGTCACCAAGTACGCAATGCCCGAGATGGCGGCGATCAGGAAGCCGAGCAGGCCCACCCAGGCCGTGCCGACGTGGAAATAGAAGACGCGCTGCACGTCTCCCATGACCGCTTCGGTGGGGGCGAAGAACAGGGCCAGGTAGGCGGCGATCATCAGGACAGTCACAGAGACGAAATCCAGGATTGTGAGGGTGATGGGTTTGGATTGCATAAGAACTCCTTTAGGAACAGGTTTATTCCTCAACCACGTAATCGAAGACCATGAAGGCAACGGCAATGAAAATTACATCGTAGACAATGAGCAGGTTGAGCGGGATCAGAATTTCGGAAAATTCCGCGCCAGCCAGCAGACCGCCGCTGGCCTTGACGGAGGCGAGCAGAACCGGTACGGCAACCGGGAAAAGCAGAATGGGCAGAAGTACATCGCGCGTGCGCGTCTGCACGGACATGGCGGAAAGCAACGTGCCCACAGCAGTATAACCGATCGAGCCGAGCAGGATCACCCCCAGCAGGCCGCCCTGGAACAGGTTCACGTTGTAAAGCATACTGTAAATGGGAAGGACGATGACTTCCACGATCAACATGAAGGCCAGGTTGCTGATCGATTTACCGAAATAGATGGCGGCGCGGTCCACCGGCGCGAGCAGCAGGCCATCCATGCAGCCGCGATCCTTTTCGACGGCCATGGAGCGGTTCAGGCCGAGCGTGCCGGCAAATGCGAACGTGGTCCACAGTACGCCGGCGGTCACCGATTGCCTCACCTTGATATCCAGTTCCAGGGCGAAGTTGAAGATCAGAATCACGAGCAGGGAGAAGACCAGCATGGCGGAGATGAGTTCGCGCGAACGGAGTTCCGCGGCGAGGTCCTTTTGGACGATGGCGAGGGTGGCTTTCCATATCGAAGGACGATGGACGATGGACGATCGACCATGGAAGATGCGCGTTGAATCTTTGTCCATCGTCCTTCGTCTACGGTCCATGGTCCTGGGGTTTTTCGCCATGGTCAATCCGCCAGCGCCAGTTTGTAGAACGCGAGCAGGTTGGATTTTTTCAACTCCCTTCGGGAGGCGGAAGCCGCGATCGTGCCGCGTGAAAGGATGTCGAAGCGTGTGGCGAGGTCCTCCGCGCGGGCCAGGTCATGGGAGGTCATCACGACCGTGCGACCTTGCGCCGCCACCGATCGCAGTACGCCATCCAGCATTTCGCAGGCATCCTGATCGAGGCCGGTATAGGGCTCATCGAACAGCATTACTTGCGGGTCGTGTATCACCGCCCGGCCGATCGCCAGGCGCTGCTGCATGCCGCGCGAGAAGGTGCGCACCAGGTCAGACCGGCGATTCTCCAGGCCAACCAATTCAAGAACTTCCGTGATGCGTGCCAGGGGGTCGGGAATTCCATACATGCGTGCGTAGAACTGCAGGTTCTCCTCGGCAGTCAGATCCGGGTACAACAGAGGAAGATGCGAGACCACCCCCATCTGGGAGCGGACCTGCGCCGCTTGATGTGGAAGGTGACTGCCGGCGATGATCACCTCTCCCAGCGAGGGCCGGGAAAGTGAGGCGAGGATGCGCAGGAAGGTGGTCTTGCCGGCGCCGTTGGGTCCGAGCAGCGCGACGAACTCGCCGCGACTCACTTCGAAATCCAACCCGCGCAGGACGGTCTTTGAACCGAATCGCTTGACCAATTTCCTGACTTCGATGATCGGAGGTGTTTTCAGTTTCATGCAGCGAGCCCGGTTCTATCCCGTTCTCTTCCTGAGCGAGTCCTTTAATTCCTCCCGGCGCTGTTTGTAGACTTTATCCGAGAGCTTGCCGGCGCGGTGCAGATCATCCAGAGCAATAATGGCATCGATGACGGCGTCAGGTTCCTCAAAGCTTTCCGCTTCATCTTCCTGCTGTTCAGATCGCCTGCGGTCACGCAAGAATAACCATGCTCCGACGAGGATCAGGACCAGTCCCAGGCCTCCAACACCGATCAGCAGACTGCTGTTTTGGGTGAGGTCCGGGGAAACGGATGTGGAGATGGGCTTGCCCGATAGGGTAAAGGACAGCTCACCTCCGGCTTTTATGCTTCCGGATCGGTAGACATAGAAATTTCCACCGGGCATGGACTGCAAGCCTTCATCCGTGAGTGTTTCGCCACGTGCAGTCACTCCCTCCGGTACGATGATCACGACCTCCTCCACTGGCAGAGCAATCGGCTGCTCGATCAAAAGCGTCTCGTCCTTGGCCAGCGAGGCAAAAGCGATCAGGCTGTACGGGACCTGATTGGGTGGTATAGCGAACCCGTCCGCGAGGGGTACAAACGGCGCGCCGTCCGAAGCGGCCTCATAACCGATGTTCTGCGTGCCCTTGGGTGTCTTGATGAAGGGAATCTCCTCCTGTTCGCCCAATCTGACCGTGAGCGTTTTTTCCGAGGAATTCGTCAGGCTGTATACCGCAAGGATCTGAACTGATTGCTCATTGGCGAAATCGAAGAACATTTGCAGCGCATCCACGCGCAGGATGGAAGGATCCTCCGTCAAGCCGTATACCTGGATGGGGGCGAGCGCCAGATCCGTCGTGCCGCTTTCGACGATGACAAACTCCGATTGGTAGGTAATACCCTGAATTTCCAGTTCGGCTATGAAGATGAGATTCTCCGGCAATTCCACATTTTCGAATATATAGCTTCCATCTGGGTTCAAAGGTGCTTCATGACGGGAGACCTCCTGTGGTCCGCGGTTTGGGTCGGCGCCGTGATCCAGGCCTCGCAGAGTCACCTTGAGATCGGATGGAAGAGTTTGACCGCTGCGATTGTCAATGGATCCGCTTACGTTCCCGACACCTGGTATGAACGTCGCTTCCGGCGTGACTTCGGCCGGCGTGCCTTCCACTTGAGGTGTGAATGTGGCACCGACCGTTTCCATGGGCGTCGGAGCAGACAGGATCGCGAAAGTCCCACTGCGCAGGTAGGCGGCTGCTGCGTAAGCTTCGTCCTCGGTCATATCCATGGGCGGGACGTCGTTGTGACCGTTGGAGATGAGGAAGGCGATGTTCTCGGCGGATTTGCCGGCCATCAATTCCTGCGAGAATCCGTCCGCATGGCACTCGAGGCATTGCGCATCGAATAGCGCCTTCCCGGTTGCGATCTGTTCGGGCGTTGTGTGCAGGGTTAGCGCGTAGGCGACGACATCCCAGCGTTCCTGTTCGTTCAGGCTGGTGAAGGGCGGCATGAACCGGTCAAGGTTTCCGCGGCTGACCATGGTAAACCAGGCAGCAGGCGAGGCCTTGTGCGCGGTCTGCGGCAGGGCGAAGGCTGGGACGGTGACCGGCAGTTCTTTTCCCTGCTCCCCATCCCCTAATCCGGTTTCACCGTGGCATGGTGCGCATTTATCGAAATAGATGCTCGCGCCGTTGACGATATCCGGCGCGCCGGCGGGGTATAACGGACCGAGCGTGGGCATGGGCGTCGGAGGCACATATCCCGGCGGCGGGGTGACATCCGCGGCCAGCGTGAAATTGCAGGCGGCGAGAAGGAAGGTCAGGCCTGCCGGCAGAATTGCATTTCGAAAATTCATCGGGTTCCTCGAATCATGTCGCTACCTGTGCCAATGGCAGGCTATTTCAGCGCCTTTCCGCATGAAACGCAGAATTTGTCGCTCACCAGGACGGGCTTTCCGCACTTAGGGCAGAAGCCGGCAGATTTACCCTTGGACACCCTGCGCCGCGCAGCGACCAGGGATTCGATCTGGTCATCGCTCAGGGATGTGGAATCCGCGGCGGAATCGGCGCGTGCGGCGGCTGCGGCTTTTTCGATGCGTGCTTCGGCGTCTGCAGGAGATAGTTCATCCAGCCGGCGAAGTATTTCTGCGCCCTTTTGCAGCAGGCCGGCGCGCTGTTCCGGATAATCCTCAGCGGGGATCTTGCCCAGATGATGGTCAAAATCCAATTCCTGAAGGGCATTGATCACACGATCGCGTTCTGCCTGCAGGGTCGAGACCTCGCGCGAATCGGTCGCGCGGTTCTTGCGGGCACGCTGGAGAAAGGGGGCGTATAAATACAGACCGACCAGGACGAGTGCGGCCAGCAGCAGGAAGATCGAGGCGGGTATCATGAAAGGCTCACTTTATGGAAGCAGTGGATCGACGTTGGATTTGATCTCGTTCACCGAGGCAAAGGGGCCGATCTTGACGTATTGCAAAACCCCCTCTCGGTCGATGAAGTAGGTTTCCGGCACACCGCTCATGCGGAACATCTGTGAGATCTTCGTTCCCTTATCCGGTCCGTTGGGAAAGGTGATCTCGAATTTCTTCAGGTAGGCGCGGGCTTCGGGTTCGGTGTCCACATAGTCCACACCGAGGAAGATGACGTCCCCACGTGGTTCGTAGAATTCCCAGGCTTCCTGAAGCTCAGCCGCCTCCTGTTCGCAGGGTTTGCACCAGGAAGCCCAAAAGTTAAGCACAACCACTTTTCCCTTGAAATCCGAGAGTGTCACTTCGTTTCGTCCCTCGAACTCATAACCGCTGAACAGGGGCAGGGAAAATTCCGGGATCGAATCCCCGGGTTGGACCGTCCCCTGCTGGCGTTTGTTCAATGTGACGCCCACCAATACCAGCAGCGCCACGAGCACGGTCCATATGAGAATCTGCACCCAGAGGGGGACGCCGCGTTTCGCTGCCGGAGTGTTTGATTCAGTCATGCAATGCTCCTTGATCCTCAATCACCCTGTTTGGGCAGGGAAGCTTTCCCTTTGAGTGTAGGGCAGGAGGAGGAAATTTATTTCCTTTTCTTCAATTCTTCTTCGAGGCGGTTGACGTATTCATCCTTCGGTTTGGGAGTGGTTGCACCCTTTCCATCCGAATCCGTGGGGATGGATTTTGGGGAGGTCCATTCACGCATCGAGCGGAGGAGAATGTACGCGCCCGTCAG
>VGNF01000117.1 GCA_016866195.1 Chloroflexota bacterium
AGGACACCGCGCTCATCGGTTGTGTAATGATGGGTCAGGGTGCCGCGCGGCGCCTCCACGATTCCAACCCCCTCGGTGGGCGTTTCGGTCGGGACCGTGTGAAAATTCGGAGAAGCCACCTCCGGATCCGAGGCCAGTTCCACCCACCGTTCCGCAGCATACAGCAGCTCGATCAGGCGCGCCCAGTGCGTCGCCAGCCGCTGGTGAACCGGTTTGCCGCCAAGGGTTTTGTAGAACTTGTCGTATTCCGCATGTGCCAGCGGCGTAGCCATTCCGTCCGCTGCGTTCAGGCGTGAGAGCGGCGTGGCACAATACACTCCGGAATCCTTGCCGTCGGTGAATCCCTTCCACCCAACTTTCTTAATGTAGGGGAATTTCAAATAGGTCCATGGCTCTACGTGTTCCGCGATATTCTCCGCGTAGTCCTTGGCTTCATATTTAACGAATTCCTTGCCTTCCGGATCGACCACGCGCACCTTGCCATCATAGAAGTTCACATGGTTCTTCGAGTCGACCGTTCCCATGTAGTAGGTTTTGTGGGTATAGATATCACCCAGGATTAATTCGACATAGGTTTTGTTTCCCAGGACGATATCGTTGAAGATCTTCAGGCTGAATTGAGCAAACTCAACCGCCCATTTGCCCATCTCCACGAGCTCCTTACGCTGGTCCTCGGAGATGCCCTTGGTCAGGCCGCCAGGTATGGAAGTGCACGGATGCACCTTGCGCCCGCCGATCATCTCCACCACGGTGTGACCGTACTTTCTAGCCTGGATCACTTTTCCACCGATCTCCAACCCAACCTTGTGGATTACGCCCAGGATATTGCGTTCGGCTACGGGTGCGTCGGGACCCATGACGAAATCGGGACCACCCAGCGCGTAGAAGTGAGTGGCATGGTCGGTCACATAAAACGCTGAATACAGCAATTCCCGCAGCAGTTTGGCGGTGCGCGGCGGATCGACATGATAGACGGCGTCCGCGGCCTTGGCGGCGGCCATGTGGTGCGCTTCGGGGCACACACCGCAGATGCGATTGGTCAGCAGCGGCATTTCCTCCACCGGCCGGCCAACACAGAAGCGCTCGAAGCCTCTCAGCTCGGGGATCTGGAAGTAGGTGTTGGCGACATCGCCTTCATCATTCAGGAAGATCTCGATCTTGCCGTGACCTTCCAGGCGGGTAATGGGGTCAATGGTTATTCTTTGTGTCATGGTTAACCTCCTAGCCGCCGTTTTTCTTCCAGGCGGGAGCGCCAGCTTTTAGCAGGGAACCGGCGAGATTGAAGCGATAGAATTGTCCAGTGGGATCTGGGATGCCATCCAGGATCGTATCAATCTCCTTGGGATCCTTGCTGTTGATCACCGAGGCAAAACCAGAGATCAAACGCGCGCCGTAGTCCACGACACCCTCGGCGGGGCCGTAGCAACCGATGCACTGTGCACCTGCCGTCGGGCAGCGTGCATTGCATCCGCTTCGCGTGGCGATCCCATTGCAGGGAATGCCCTGCTCCAGCAGACAGAGTTCCGGGTCGATCGCCTGTCCGAAGATCCGATTGAAGGAGTTGATGGTCTTCACATTTCGTTTGCGCTGGCATTCGTCGCAAACGGTGGAATTGCCTGCGCCGATGACCGCACCCTTGGGCGGCAGTTCAGCCTTGCCCTGAAGAACTTGTACGACGAGGTCGATCACCGCCGCGATCTGATGCGATTCGGGCGGGCAACCCGGCATGTAATAGTCCACATCCACAACCTGGTCAAGCGTCTTGAGTCTGGGGAGTATGGTGGGAATGCGGATTTCGCCTTCAGGCATTTTGTAGGATATCTGGGGGTGAATCCCGTTTGGATTGTCGGTTGAGATGGTGTGGAAAGCTGTGTTGACAATATCCTCAACCGGGCTGAGATTCGCGAGGCCGGGGATGCAGCCCTCGTTGGCACAGGAGCCAAAGGCGACAAGTAGCTTGGATTTCCTGCGAAGCAGTTTGGCGATATGCGCGTTCTCATCGTTGCGGATGCCGCCGTTGAAGAGCGTGAGCAATATCGAACCGTCCTCCATGGCCTCCACATCCTTGTACTTCGCATCCATGGCCACCGGCCAGAAGACCACATCAAAGTTGGCGTCCACATCCAGGATTTTCTCGTGGATGTTCAGGACGGCGATCTCGCAACCGCCGCATGACGCCGCCCAGTACATTGCGAATTTTGGTTTGTCGCTCATGCTAACGCCTCCTGGGGGGTAGATTGGTATTCAGCCACACGGCCGTTTTCGCCCGCGCCCCAATTAAGCGGACCCAGCGCGCGGACTTCTTCGACGAAACTGGTGACTTCCTGCGCGAACTTGGCTCCTTCTGCGGCACTGGCCCATACCAGTTTGACCCGGCGTGGATCCACGCCGAGTCCCTCCAGGGTACGGCGCATGAGTTGAAATCTTCGCAGGGCTTTGTAGTTTTGTTCCAGATAGTGGCATTCACCGGGATGACATCCGGTGATCATCACACCGTCTGCACCATTCGCTAAGGCCTTGAACACGAAGGTCGGGTCAAGACGCCCGGAGCACATCAGGCGGAGCAAGCGGATGTTGGGGGCATATTTGGTGCGGGATGTGCCGGCCAGGTCTGCGGCGCGATAGGAACACCAATTGCAGGTGAAGCCGATGATGACCGGTTCAAACGGTTTGTTATTGGTCATTTCATTCCTCCTCACGCGGGAACCGCGTCTTCACTGATGTTCAACAACAGCAGACCTTCGATCTGCGCCAGGACCTGCTCATTACTGAAGCCGGTGCCGGAGATCGCTCCGGCCGGGCAGGCTGCTACGCATGTGCCGCAACCTTGGCACAAGGCGGCGTTGATCTCTGAGACCATTTTGTCCTCGTGGAACAAGATGGCGTTGAACGGGCACAGGTCATTACAGATACGGCAACCCGAGCATTTTTCCTCAAGCACGGAGGCACGCACCGGCTCGAGGGCAATCTCTTTCTGTTGGATCTTGCCAAGCACGCGTGCAGCCGTGGCGGCGCCCTGTGCCACGCTGGCCGGAATATCCTTTGGCCCTTGCACGCAACCGGCGATGTAGATGCCATCGGTCATCGTAGCGACAGGATCGAGTTTGGGATGCCTCTCGGTAAACCAGCCATTCGCAGAGCAGGAGATACCGAAGAGTTTTGCCACTTCCTTGGCGTCGGCGCGGGGTTCGAGGCCGACGGAGAGAATGGCCATATCCACCGGCACACGCAGTTGGTTGCCGGTTAGGGTATCCTCTACCTGGATGACCAGTTTGCCCTCTTCGCCCGGCAGTCTCACGGCATCACTGATCTCGGCGACTTTGCCGCGCACGAAGTGCGTGCCTTCCTCCAACAGGCGCTGATAAAATTCGTCATAGCTTTTGCCTGGAGTGCGGATGTCAATGTAAAAATTGTATACCTCCGCACCTGTCCGTTCGTGGACCAGGTGGGCGAACTTCAGACTCTGCATGCAGCAGATCGCCGAGCAGCCCTCATTGTAATTCTTGTCACGGCTTCCCACGCAGTGAACGATGCCGACCACTTTGGGAGCGGTTTTGCCGTCGCGCAGGAGGATGTTGCCCCCCGTTGGGCCGGCCGCGTTGCACAGGCGTTCGAATTCCAGGCTGGTGAATACATTTGGCAGTCGCCCATAACCGTATTGGGGAATGCGGTGTGGGTCGAAGGCATCGTAGCCTGTAGCCAGTATGATGTTGCCGACCGGGATATCCAGGAATTCGTCCTTTTGCTCGAAGTTGATCGAGTTGGGTTCGGTGGGGCAAAACTTCTCGCAGGCTTTACAGGTGCCCTTTTCGAAGTAGATGCAGGTGTCCACATCCATGACTGGGTACTTTGGCACGGCCTGCGGGAAGGGACGGTAGATGGCTTTGCGAATACCCATTCCGGCTTCGTAAACGTTGTCAACAACTTTCTTGGGGCATTTCTCCCAGCAGATACCGCAGCCGGTACAAGTATCGTTGTTGACATAACTGGCTTTTTTCTTAACGGTGACGGTGAAGTTGCCCACATACCCGTCCACCTTGGTCACCTCGCTCCAGGTGAGCAGGGTGATGTTTGGGTGCGAGCCGACATCCACCATCTTGGGGGTCAGGATGCAGGCCGAGCAATCCAGGGTTGGAAAAGTCTTGTCAAATTGGGCCATGTGTCCGCCGATGGATGGTTCCCGCTCGACCAGGTACACATGAAAGCCTGCGTCAGCGATTTCAAGCGCCGCTTGGATGCCGGCAATGCCGCCGCCGACAACCATGGTATCCGGGTGGATCGACACCTTGAGTGGCTCAAGTGCAGTGTGGTATTCCACGCGGCGCACCCCGCCGGAGAGGATGGCTTTCGATTTCTGGGTTGCCGCGACCTTGTCCGTATGCACCCACGAGGCTTGCTCGCGGATCGAGACCAGTTCGCACATATAGGGGTTCATCCCTGCCCGGCCGCAGGCCTTGCGGAAGGTGGCTTCGTGCAGGTGCGGTGAACAGGCGGCAACCACCACGCGGGTCAGTCCCTGCTCCTTAATATCCTGTTCGATCAGCTCCTGTCCTAGGCTGGAGCACATAAACTTGTAGTCACGTGAGATGACCACGCCGTGGTCCTTCAAGTTCTTCGCGGTCCAATCGCGCACTTCTTCCACGTTCACCACGCCGGCGATGTTCGTGCCGCAATGACAGACGTACACTCCAATTTTTTCCATATTCTTCGCTCCTTTTTATAATGTCATGGTTTGGAATGGGCGGGATTTGCTTTTCCAGCCGCGAGCAGTGAGGGCGCCAGGGCGACGAATTCCTTGCCCATGCCCAGCTTCTTCGGCGTGATCCCAAAGGCCAATCCAATGAGCTGTGTGAAATACAAAACCGGTACGCTGAAGTTTGTGCCGAATTCCTGGTTGACTTGCTGTTGGTAACACTCCAGGTTGACCTGGCACATCGGGCAGGTTGTCGCGATCACATCTGCCTGTCCATCCACCGCGCTCTGGAGCAGGTTACGTACCATGCTCAGGGCGGCCGTGCGGCTGGAAATGATCAACGAACCGCCGCAACAGCGCATTTTGAGCGGGTAATTAATCGGCATTGCCCCAATGGCAGCGAGCAGTTCCTCGAAGAATTGAGGCTGTTCAACATCCTCATGGTCTTTCCTGGGGCGCATAATTTGACAGCCGTAGTAAGGTGCGACCCGAACGCCTTCCAGAGGGCGGGTTACTTTGCTCTTGATCTCTTCGAGTCCCACCTCGTTG
Organism: Chloroflexota bacterium; assembly: GCA_016866195.1. Classification (GTDB taxonomy): domain Bacteria; phylum Chloroflexota; class Anaerolineae; order Anaerolineales; family Villigracilaceae; genus VGNF01. The sequence continues at coordinate 5,243 of VGNF01000117.1, forward strand.
ACATAGACCTCGATGAGATGCCGCACCGTGACGTTCCCGGAGAAATGCAGGTTATCCTCCTCCAGCGCGAAGTTGATGTGTTCAGCCAGGTCGGCGTCCTTCCTCATGTGCACCGCCGTAAAGTACATGTTCTTGTAACAGGCGCTGCACGGAGCGACGAAGTCCAGCCCGGTCTTTTCGGCGATGGCCAGGTTGCGGGCGCTGAGAGTATGGGAAAGCAACTCGTCAATACCTGAATAGGCGGTTGCGCCGCAACAACTCCAGTCCTCCAGTTCCTTGAGTTTTATGCCCAATTTGCCGGTGGTCTCCACGGCCGAGAGGTGGTAACTGACAGCCATTTTCTCCAGCGAACAGCCTGGGTAATATGCATATTCTTTCATTCAAGGCCTCCCATAGGAATGATTCGGCCGATCACGCTCCTGAATTTCTCCAGCCGCTTGATCCGGGCTGGAAGCAGGGGCAGTCTGCCCTTCAGCATAAGCTCGGTCGCGTTCTGCACTTCCTGCAGGAAACCGCGCATGTTGAAACTAAAGATGTAGGAGGGTGCCAGGACCGGTTCAAACGATCTTCCAGTGCGGACGATCATCTTCACAAAGGCTTCAGAGAAGGTTGGCCCGATCAAGCCTTCCTTGTATTTGCCTTTCCAGATGGAGTAGCGCTTCATGGCGTACATCAATCCCGTGATATTGATCTCCTGCGGACAGCGCACTGTGCAGTGATAGCAGGAGGCGCAGTACCAAAAGGTGTTGCTGTTCATGACCTCCTCTTTCATGCCGGCATTGATCATTGCGATGATCTGCCGCGGCGAGTGATCCATAAACCCGGCCACCGGGCAGGTGCCTGAACAAGTTCCGCATTGGATACAAAAGTTGATGGGATTTCCCTCCGATGCATGCAGAAGGTTAAGGACCTCCTGGCGGAATGTGATGGTTTCTGTCATAAGTTTAGCCTCTCTGATTTGCAGGATTGCAAGGATGCAGGCTGCCTCGCATCATACATGCGGCTGCGGGTCTGCTATGGATTGACCTTTCTTGCTTCCGCGGTCTTGATCAGGCTTTTGACCTTTTCAAGGAGTAATTTCGGTTCCACCGGTTTTTCAACCAGTTCGTCCACTTCCACGAAGCGTGGGTGGATCGGCTCGCCTGGGAAGAGGAAGGCAATCTGTTCGCGCATGCCGGTGATGATCAATACCGGCATTTCGCGAAGTTTGGGGTCCTTGCGCAGTTTGCGGGCGATCATTACACCCTCTGCGCCGCGGCCCATCATAATGTCGAGCAACAAGAGATCATATTCCCTGGTCTGCAGGGCCTTCAACCCGTCCTTGGGATTGTAGGCCACATCCACCTCGAATTCTCCTGCGCTGTCGAGGATGGACTTGATGCCTGCCACAAAATCCGGATCGTCATCAATCATCAACAACCGTTTAGTCATGTTTTGCCTCCATTTCGGTTATGAGTTCTGGTCCTATACGGGCTCTCCAAGCTTCAATTTCGGAAGACGGACGGAAAAGGTGCTGCCTTTTCCCGGTTCGCTCTCCACCTGGATCGTCCCTGTGTGCGCTTCAACAATTTGCCGGCTAACCGCCAGCCCGATACCATGCCCGCTTGCAGCCTCCTGACCGCCCTTTCCCCGGTAAAAGCCCTCGAAGATATGGGGCAGCTCATCCGGGCTGATCCCAATTCCTTCATCCTTGAAGGAAATCACATCCTCTCCACCTTCTGCTTTGGCGGTCACTGTGATTCGACCCCCATCGCGGGAATATTTAATGGCATTACCTAAAAGGTTGACGAATACCTCCGTCAGGCTGAGTCCATCGCCCAGGATCGGAGACAGGTCCTCGTCTATGGTGGTAACAATTTCCACATCCTTCCGCGCTGCAATGGGTTGGACGGTTTCGATCGCATGGGAAATTTCACCCTTGACCGAGACCTGCTTGAATCCTTCCTTTAATTTTCCAATATCCGCAGAGATCACTTTTAACCAGGAATTGATCATCTGCAGCAGTTCGTCCATGCGGACCTTCGTTCGGTCGAATTTTTCCTTTTGCGCCGGCGTCAGGTCCCTGGTCAGTTCAAATTCCAGGGCAAACAGGTTCTGCTGGATCGCGCTCAGCGGAGCCTTCAACTCATGCGAGACGATGTGTGCGAAGTGTTCTCGCAGCATTTCCTTCTCACGGCGCAGGGCGATGGTCTCCAGTGTCAACCGCCGCTTTTCCAGTCCTCGCCGCGTGATCAGGCGAAACTCCTCGGGTGTGAACGGCTTTGGCAGGAAGTCATAGGCGCCCCTTTTCATCGCGTCCACCGCGGAACTGACCGTGGCGAAGCCGGTGATGACGACCATGACAATGGTTGGATCCATCGCACTGATCTTCTCCAGCACCTCGAAGCCTGAGATGCCGGGCATTTTGAGGTCGACGAAGATCAGATTTTGGTGAAACTCCTCGACCAGGCGCAAGCCTGCCACCCCATCGGAGGCCGAGGCGATTTCGTACGGGCCGCCCGCGAGAATCTGTTCGCAGGAATCCCGTACTACCTCTTCATCGTCAATCAGCAAAATCCGCGACTTTGTATCCATTCGTTTCGCTGGTTACTTCCGGTACTTTGGCAATCACCGGCAGGATTACGGTGAACTTCGCGCCTTTGCCGCATTCGCTCTCGACCGTGATCTCGCCGTTATGTTCCTTGACAATCCCATAACTGATCGCCAGCCCGAGGCCGACGCCGTGACCGATCTCCTTCGTGGTAAAGAACGGGTTGAAGATTTTCTCCATGTTTTCGAGGCTGATGCCGTGGCCGGTATCCTTCACGTCGATCTCGATGCTGTGCTCATTCAGGCCAAAGGATGTGGTGAGCGTGAGCCTCCCGCCGCCATTCATCGCATCGGCCGCGTTAATAATCAAATTCAGGAAGACCCGCTCGATTTGTGAGGGGTCCACCACGATCATCGGCAGTGTCTCATCGAAATTTCTGACGATCTCGATGTTTTGGAAATGCGCCTGGTTTTCCACGAGCGAAACACAGCGGCGCAACAGATCGTTGATATTCGTGAGCGTCTTGACGGGTTTCTTTTGTCGCGAAAAATCCAGCAGGCCGCGGATGATTTCCCGACAGCGGTTCGCCTGGATTGTGATCTTTTCGATGTTCTGCCGCGTAGGCGGGTCGCAAACATCCTTTTCGAGCAGCAGGCTGGAATAGGTCACGATCCCCTGCAGGGGATTGTTCAACTCGTGAGCCACATTGGCGGCCAGCTGGCCGATAATGGCGAGACGTTCCGACTCCATGATCTTTCTTTTCGTAAACTCCTTCAACCGTTCATCGCGCTGCCGTAAAGCTTCTGCCATCTGATTGAAACGATAGGCAAGTTTTCCCAATTCATCACCGCTGGTCGGCTCGACCTTGGCATCCAGGTTGCCGTTGGCTAATTGCTGGGAGGCGAGCACCAGGTTTCGGATCGGGGACGAGATCTGGCGGGAGATCCACAAGGCGATGAAGGTGGTAAGCACAGCCCCCGCCAGCGTGATTCCAATGAATACCAGGATCGTCTGTGTTTGGGCATCGGTATATTTTTGTTCGAGGATTCCGACGTACAAAATGCCGATGACCCTGTGATTGATGTTACGGATGGGTTCATATGCAGCGATGTACCAATCCGTGACCACATAGGCACGCCCCACCCACGGCTTCTGTTTGAGGACGACCTGTTCGTACACGTCTTCTGTGATTCGCGTCCCGATTGCGCGTTCACCGCTGTGGTCCTTTACATTCGTCGAGATTCGAACGTCATCCTGGAAGATGGTGGCGGTACCGATATCCTTCTCCTCGTACACAACATTCTGGAAGACGGTTGCCTTCACCCTGTCCACGATGTAATAATTACGATTCAGCAGGATACCTCCGTACACCACACCGATGAAGTTCCGCTCCGGATCGAAGATCGGAACAGCTGCCTTCAACATCATCCCGGATTTTTCTTCAGTTTCCGGTCGATCCCGTGCCATGGGCGTATCCACGAAGAGGATGTGCGCCTGGTCCGACAGGGCAATCGATTCCCGCAGCAGTTCCTCAGCCGAAACGATGGTTGTGCCCGAGGCGGCCTGTCTGGTTGTCAGTACCACCCGGACAATTTCATCCCGGCTCTGATCGTCTCCGCTGACGGATGGATTGTTGATCCGCAGGACCACATCACCGCGACCATCCGTGATGGTCAGGACGTCGAGATTCTCGCTCTCCTTGAAACGCAGCAGCTCTTCCAGATATTCCTGGCGAACGTCGCCTTCCAGGATGTCTCCCATGAAGAGCCTGATGGCCGTGAATTCAACTGCCTCCTCGACATCCTTCAGGCGATTCTTGTAGATATCCCTGGCGGCATTCAGGTCGTTACGAACCCTTTCCTGAGCCTCCCCGATGATTCGGTTGTTAATGATCTGAATTCCAAAGAACGTGAAGATCAGACTACTCAAGAGTATGATGGACAAAAAACTCAAGGTCAACTTGGTGGCGATCGGAAGCCTGATCTTCTTGATCCATGCCGATGCGGCCTGGGGTACCGCGATCATCTTAAGCCATTCTCCTACGAAGACTATAGCGCTTCGTGAACCACCTCGATCAAATCCCTTACCCGCAATTTGCCTTCGTTGCCCGTGGTTTTGACGGCATCCCGGAACATCGTCACATCTTTCGGGCAGGTCACTATGAAATCCTGAACTCCTCTTAGGGCGGCCGCGTCGTTGATGCGCATCTCGCTGGGGCGTTCACGGCCGGGTTTCTCCTCCATCCAGATCCTCCCTCCACCTGCGCCGCAGCAGAAAGCGCGGTCACCGTGCCGGTGCATCTCGACCAGGTCGCAACCAGAGGCAGCCAGCACTCGGCGCGGGGGATCGTACACGCCGTTATATCGACCCAAGTAACACGGATCGTGATAGGTGATACGGGCGTCGAGCTTCTTGCTAAGCTTAAGGTGCCCGGTGGAGATCACTCGATCGAGCAATTCCGTGTAATGCAGAATATTCGGACGGTTCCCGTTCCACGGATATTCGTTCTTCAACGTGTTGTACGTATGTGGATCGGTGGTGACGATGGTCTCGTACTTGCACTTGCCCAGGGCTTGCATGTTTTTATCGACCAGCATTTCGAAGAGACCCTCTTCACCGACGCGGCGTACATCGTTGCCGGCATTTCGTTCGGCATCGTACAGTATGCCGAAGTTCAATCCCGCCTGATGGAATACTTCGGCCGTCTTGCGCGTGACCTCGGTCAGGGTAGGGCTGTACGAAAAA
>VGNF01000118.1 GCA_016866195.1 Chloroflexota bacterium
CCCCTGCCCCAGAAACTGCGCCACCTTCGTGATCGCCGCCGTCAGCGTCGTCTTCCCATGGTCGATGTGCCCCATCGTCCCCACGTTCAAATGCGGCTTGCTTCGATCAAATTTTGCCTTCGCCATTTCTCGCTCTCCTTTTTCATTTAACAAGAATGCTTTTCAGCAACTGAGCCCACAACGAGACTTGAACTCGTGACCTCACCCTTACCAAGGGTGTGCTCTACCGACTGAGCTATGTGGGCTTGACGTGCTGGCCGGAGACCATCCGGGCAGTGCCGAGGGCCATCGACACAAGTGGGCAGTGAAGGATTCGAACCTCCGAAGTCTTCTGACAACTGATTTACAGTCAGTCCCCTTTGGCCACTTGGGTAACTGCCCAAATTCCATCCAGCGTTCGATCTACTGGTCGCTTGGTCCCTTCATTGAATGATTTCACGAAGAGGCCAACCGACGAACAGATCCATGGAGCCGACGACGAGAATCGAACTCGTAACCGCCCGCTTACAAGGCGGGTGCTCTGCCGATTGAGCTACGTCGGCGCGGCCTCAATTAAGCAGGCCGATTATACCCAAACCAGACACATCGTCAAGACAACCTGCCGGTGCCTATATAAATGGAAAATATGGAATTTCGCCTCTTGACAAACCGGATCGACGCAGGTATTATTAGAACAAGTGTTCTAATATGCAAAAGTCCAACTGGATTGACCAGGCCACCGATATCCCTGTCGATATTCCAAAGGATTCCCTTCCTGATCTCCCTGGAACTGACTCCAAAGCAATCTATGGAAGGAAGGATATCCGCTCACTCCCCCGCGAATCGCTGCTCCTGGGGGTTGCCGGAGATGAATTGCCGGTTCTATTGAATCTCTTTGATCCGATTCCGGGGCCAATTCTGATCGCCGGCGATAAAGGCAGCGGCAAAACCATGCTTCTGCAATCGATCGCGCACGCGGCGGAAGGCATGCATGCCCCGAAAGATCTGCAATTCGGCGTGATCACTCCTCATCCCGAGCAATGGCATCGTTTTCAAACCAGCAAGACCACCTCAGGAATCTACTCTACAAAGCATGAACTGGCGCTCGAACTGCTGCAATCCCTCGTCACCTGGGCGCACAACAACAAGGGGGATCAGCAATCCATCCTGCTGATCATCGAGGAATTGGATCTGCTCACTCAGTGCGACGAACAAGCCTGTCAGAATCTTCGCTGGCTGTTGCTCCGCGGCCCCAGCCGCAGGGTATGGCCGATTGTCACCCTCGAGGCCGGCCTGGCCCGCGACCTCAAGGATTGGATGGACTTCTTTCGCACGCGAATTTTCGGTCGAATCAATGGATTGAATGAAGCCCAATTCCTCACCGGCCGATCTGAATTCCCTCCGTCCCAGCCTGGGACGAGTCCGAATTTCGCCCTCTGGGAAGGCGACCATTGGCTGCAGTTTTGGGCTCCCAGCGTGGGATCCAGTTGAAAGGAATTTGAACATGCACACCGGAATGTTATGGTTCGATAACGACCCGCGCACAACGCTGAGCGTCAAAATCCAGAAAGCCATGGATTACTACAGACAAAAATACGGTCGCATACCCGACCTGTGTCTGGTTCATCCCAGCATGCTGGACTCCGGCCAGAAGCATATCGAAATGGGGAAATTGATCATTCGCGGGTATCGCCCCGTGATGCCTGGCCATCTATGGATAGGTGTCGAAGATCAAAAATGAGCGAAGCGGCCCTCGTTCATTTCTTCTGGTACATCCTTTACCTCAACCGTCTTCCTGGTAAACCTCCCGCGGGCAAACCGTGGGAGGAATTCATCCCTCAGTCGCCACCACGAAGGCAAGAGCATGTTCATGCGTGTGACTCAGGCTGACAGACCATTGATGGAGTCCGAGTTCCTCTGAGCGCTTTTTCGCAACTCCATGCAAGATCAGATACGGGGCACGGTTCTCATCGCCTGCGATTTCTATCTCCCCCCATCCAACCTCTCCGATGCCGCAACGCAATGCCTTGGCGGCGGCTTCCTTTGCGGCAAAACGTGCCGCCAGCGATGCAGCGTTTCCACCGCACGCAAGCTGCTCGCCTGAAGTAAAGATCCGGTTCACGAAGCGATCCCCATGCCTTTCCACAGCCAGGCGAATGCGCTCAATTTCGATCAGATCTACTCCGCTGGAGAGATTCATGGATAAGGGAATTCACGGACCGGCGGTTGCGATAACCAAGCGATCCGGGTCAATGTACTTGCGGGCGGTTTCCAGCACATCCTCGCGCGAGACCTCCTGAACGAGTCCCTCATACCGATGGTAGTAATCCAATCCGAGGTCATATCGCTCGATGTTGATCAAGGCGCCGGCAACACCTCCATTGGATTCGAGGGAAAGAGGCAGACGGCCGATGAAATTGGCCTGACTGTCGGCGAGTTCCTCGCGGGTCACACCGTTCTTCCTGAATCGCCGTAATTCCTTTTCGACCAGGCTGATCGCCTTCCTGACATTTCTCGGATTCACGCCGGCAGTTACCTCCCACGTTCCGGGACCAATCCCGCTGCTGAGGCTGGAATAGGCATAATAAGCGAGTCCCGACCGTTCGCGTACAGCGTCACCAATGCGACCCATCAATCCAAACTGCCCCAGGATGGAGTTGCCCAAAGATGCCGCCATGTATTCCGGATCCTTACGGCGCGGACCAACCATACCGATCACAAGATCAGCCTGCAATTTGCCTTCGATTGGGTGATGCTTCATTACGGTCTTTTCGATTTCCCTCAAGGTTGGCAGAGAGGGAACATGAGCCTGATCCTTCACCTGCCAGTCACCGACCACTTGGTCCACCAGATCCACTGCCTTTCGGGGTTCGATCGCGCCAACGACGGACAGGACCATTCCACGAGGCCCAAAATTCTGTCGGACGAAGTCCTCAAGATCCTCACGCCTGATCGCCTTAATGGTTTCCACATATCCATCCCCCGGGCGTCCGTACGGATGGCCGGCAAACAGCAGTTGATCGAAGATCAGCGCAGCCATGTCGGAGGTATCCTGCGCGCGGATGGCAAGCCCGGTCAAAAGCTGGGCGCGCAGCTTTTCAACCTCATTCGGTGGAAAGATCGGATTGCGCAGGGTATCCGAAAGAAGGTTGAGCAGCAACGGCAGGTCTTCCACGAGGGATCGGCCGACAAAGGTGGTGTTATGTACGCCCGAATCGAAGCCCAGGCTGGCGCCCACGGACTCGAGTTCGTTGTAAATCTCATCAAATGTGCGCGATCGCGTGCCGCGCATCAAACATGAGGCCACAAAATCCGCCAGCCCAAGTTTTTCGTCGGATTCAAAAATCGCGCCGGCCGGCAAATATCCATTCAGGCTGACCGAGGGACTGTTGAAATTGGATCGGCTCAGGACGACAATCCCATTGCCCAGCTCGGCTCGCTGGATATCCTCCGGACCAGGCAGGGATTTTTTCGAGAGAGGAGAGTGTTTCCTGGTCATTCAACCCCCTGCCCCATTGACAAGATAGGTACCGACAACTCTGCGACGCGGTTGGAAATACTCGCGAGCCACACGCTGCACATCCGCCGGCGTGATCCTTGATAATCGCTTAAGGTAACCGGTGAACCAGTCATATGTGGCGAACATCTCGGCAAACCCCATCCAAAACGCCTGGTTGGTGATGTTCTCGCTTCCATAGGCAAAGATCGCACGCGCCTGTTTGATCGCCCGGGTGATCTCCTCGCTGGAGACCATGTGTTCCTGCACCTTGCGGATCTCCTCATCCAAAGCCTCCAGGGTTTCCTGCGGTTTTCGTTTCGGATGAATCGTGAGCGTGAATGTATATAGGTAGGGATCAACCGTCACAGCCGCCCCGCCGGAGGCGCTTACCGCATATTCCCCATCCACGAGGGCGCGATAAATCCGCGAAGTCTTGTTCGAGATGCCTCCTCCGAACATGTTGAGGTTGCTCGGTCCGGCGAGCAAACTGTCCAGGACGGCCAGAGCAAAAAAATCCTCATGTTGTGCATGTGGAAATCGATAGGCTACTTGCAGGTAATTCGTTTCGCCCGGGCCTTCCACAGAAAGTCGGATCTCACCGGTGGATTCTGGTTCATTTCGCTGGATTCTCGCAGGGGGGCTTCCGGCAGGGATCTTTTCGAACAAATCGCGTATGCGTTTGAGCATGGTCTTCGTGTCGAAGTCACCGGCGACAGCCATGACCGCATTATTCGGGAGGTAATAACTGCGGTAATGCCTGTACAGGTCCGCGCGCGAGATGGTCAGCAGGTCTGCCTTGTCGCCGATCACCTGGTGATGGTATGGATGCACCCGAAACGCCGATTGCTGCACAGCCTCGCCCAGCCTGAAGAGCGGTTCATTCTCATGCCCCTCGCGTTCCGAAATGATGACCGTCCTTTCGGAAGCAACTTCCTTCTCATCGAAAAGGCTGCGGACCATGCGATCGGATTCCAGGCGCAGGGCCAGGTCGATCTTACCTGCCGGCATGGTTTCAAAATATGTGGTCCAATCCAGATACGTGAAGGCATTCCAGGTTCCGCCCTCGCGCGAGATGGATTTGTCGAGCACACTGGCGGGGAATTTTTTCGTCCCCTTGAACTGCATGTGTTCGGTCCAATGGGAAATGCCGGTCTTCCCGGTGGGTTCATCCTTCGAGCCCACGCGATACCATACCCAGGAGGATATGATCGGGGAGGTAGGTATTTCCTTGAGCATGACCTGCATGCCATTCTTCAGAATCGAACGGTGTATCTTGTTTGACATTCCTCTCCGTTATTTACAAATCGGCTGTCCATCCAAATTGGCGGCGCCGGCATCGACCATGCAATAAAACGGCCGGACGACCTGCTGCAGACCGGTAAAAGGCTCGTGGAGCTGGGTTTGATCCAGCGGAATATCGACCGGCACATTCATCACCACCGGTACGCTGACGTCCACCGGCACATTCAAGTTTAGCACAACCGGCAGGCTGGTCCCTTGCGGCAGGACGATGGTGGTCAACGCATTGGTGATGTTCAGCCCTCCCGTCTTTACCGTCACCACCGCGTTGTCTATGGTGACATCCTGGCTCAGCACGACATTCGTTTGCTGGTTGAGCTGAAGGTCAAATTTCACGGGAATGGTCGTGGTGACCGGTATGCTGGAGGTGATATGCGCCCTGTCCATCTTCTCAAAATTTTCATACAAGCCACCCAGAAAGGAGCTTCCGAGGTTCAATGCGCTGTTGACATCAAGGCGGCGGAAGTTGACCAGCATCACAACCAGGAGGATGATCAGGGCTGCATTTACGGCCAGAGATATCAAACTGGCAATTGTCCAAAGGGGAGGGCCGAGGGGGGAAGAGCGTCCCTTTGAAGGTGGCGATGGTTGGGCTATCGTTTGAGTTTTCCCCTTCGAGGTAGGGATACGTCCCATCTTGACCGTCCCCCGATCCTGGTCACTGCCCTCTGGACTGTTGGATCCCGGGGTGGCTTCCTTTTTAGGAAGCTTTGTCATGGGGGAGGTCCTGCCTCCCTTCAACAAAGTGCGCATCTTTTGAGCGGGATCTTTGGGTTCATCGATCATGGCGCCTCCTGGGGAACAACGGGTAATCTTAACATAGATAACCGGCCATTTGGGATCATTTATACTATTTTTCACGATCTGCGCCCTGCTTGTCCGCCGGGGCTTTTTAAAATATAATTTGCGCGGCAACCACCGAAAATCGAAGTCATCATCAACAAGGAGGCATGTTTAAGTGGACAAACAATATCGAATTGCGGTAATTGGTGCCGGGCCGGCCGGCCTGTTCGGCGCCAGGGAACTCGCCTTACAAGGAGCTCACGTAATGATCTTCAACCGGGATATCAAACCCGGAGGCCTGGCTGAGTATGGCATCTACCCGGAAAAACACACCATGAAGGAGGGGTTGCGCAAGCAATTCCGCTCCGTGCTTGACCAGGAAAATATCGATTACTTTGGCAATGTGACCGTTGGAACGAACGGGGATCTGACGCTGGATAACCTGCGATCCTTCGGATTCGATGCTTTCCTGGTGACGGACGGCGCGCAGGGGGGGAAATCCCTCGATCTGCCTGGCGAGGACCTTGAAGGTGTGTATCACGCCAAGGATGTGGTGTATTTCTACAACAAACTTCCGCCCTTCAGCCAGAGGAAGTTTCGCTTTGGAAAGCGCTGCGCGATCATCGGCGCCGGCAACGTGATGGTCGACATCGCCCGGCATTTGATCGATGTGCAGAAGGCGGATGTGGTCACCGCAGTCGTGCGGCGCGGTCCGGGCGAGGTGAACTTCACCAAGGACGAAATGAGACACCTCATCCCATATCTGGATCTCCAGGAATTTGAGAAGGAAATGGGAAGGGTCCTGCCTGCACTGAAGGCGATTGAACAGGATCCCGAACTGGGTCGCCGAAAGATCCTGGACGCGCAGTCCAGGGCTGATCCAAAAACCGCGAATACGAGATTCCGTTTCGATTTTCTCGCCTCGCCAGTGGGGATGCTTGGTGAGAGTGGAAAATTGACCAAGCTCGAAGTCGAAGAGAACATCCTGACCCTCAAGGATGGGACGCCAAAACCGCGGGGCACGGGTGCGAAGCGCATGATCGAAGTGGATACAGTCATATTTGCCATCGGTGACAAGGTGGACGAATCCTTCGGACTGCCGGTGGAATGGAACGAATATGTAAAGAAAGCCGAACCCCGCTTTCCGGTGGATGGCCTGTCGTACGAATCTCCCGAGGAAGAGATCTTTGTGGGAGGCTGGTCGCGCAAGGCAAGCGATGGACTGGTCGGCTACGCACGCAAGGATGGCATTAACGCAGCCAGGGCGGTATCGCTCTTCCTTAAAACCAAATCCCCATCTTCGGGAAATGTAGAAGACGTGATCGCGAGATTAAAGGTATTGGGCAAACCGGTGGTCTTCAAGGAGGACATCCGACGGCTTGAAGCGATTGAAGTGGAAGAGGCCAGAAAGCGCGGCCTTGAAGAATTCAAATACGCAACGAACGAGGAAATGCTCCAGGCCATGGGTCTGGTAGAAACCGCCTGACAGATGAAATCCTCCCCACAACGGGGAGGGTTTCGTTTTGAAAAGCCATTACGGCGGCGATTCGAGTACCCCGACCGAGTCGCAAGAAGGGAAAAACCATTCGTAATTCTGACCTTCCCGCGCCTGGAAGCGAATCAGACGATCACGCCGGATTGGCGCAATTCGAGGATCCTGTCCTTCGAATATCCCAAGTGCCCCTCCAGGATCTCGTCCGTGTGCTGACCCAGCAGCGGAGGAGGATACCGGTACTCCACCGGCGTACCACTCATTTTCAAGGGAGATCCGACCAGCGGCAGCTTGCCGCCCGTCATGTGATTCATCGCGATGACCATCTCGCGTTCGCTCACATGCGGCATGGAAAAGACCTGAGGCAGATCCTGGATCGCGGAGCACGGGAATTCATCCGCAAACCGGTCCAGCCATTCATTGACAGTTTTTTTTCGATCAGGGGTCCGAGGATATCGTTCAATGCCTCACGATGTTCGACTCGCGCGGAATTTTCGGCAAATCGCGGATCCTTCGCCAGATCCGGCAATCCGATCGCCAGACAATGGTTCTCGAATTGGCGAGTGTTCCCAACGGCGATGACGAACCAGCCATCGCGGGCGCGGAAACTTTGATAGGGGACGATATTGGCATGCGCATTTCCATAGCGCCGCGGAGCCTGACCGGAGATCAGGTAATTGCTTGCCACGTTCGCCAGCCAGCCGAATTGAGAATCGAACAAGGATAGATCCAAATGCTGCCCCTCGCCGGTCCGGTTGCGTACGTGCAGCGCGGCGAGAATGGCGATGACCGCGTTCTGCCCCGCAAACAGATCTGCCACAGCCACTCCCAGCTTCATCGGCTCACCTTGCGGTTCGCCGGTTACGCTCATGATGCCGCCCATGGCCTGAATCATGAAATCGTAGCCGGGCTTGTCTTTCAATGGGCCGGAGTGCCCAAACCCGGTAATCGAGCAATAGATCAAACGCGGATTCGCAGATAATAAGGATTCATGACCCAGGCCAAATTTCTCCATCGTCCCGGGCCGATAGTTTTCCACCAGCACATCACAGGCTGGGGCAAGTTGACGGATGATCTCAACCACCTGGGGTTTTTAAGATTGACCGCCATGCCGCGCTTGTTGCGGTTGACGCATAGGTAATAGGCGCTCTCCCCACCCGCGAAAGGAGGACCCCAGCCGCGGGTCTCGTCCCCCTCGGGAGGTTCCACTTTGATCACCTCCGCGCCCAGATCCCCGAGAACCATCGTACAATATGGACCGGCCAGCGCGCGACTTAAATCCAGAATCCGAACATCGGTTAATGGCGTCATCGCATCACCTCTCATGAAACGCGATCTGTATTTTAGCAAACCTCTGATGAACGCTGCCGGATCGCTAGGCTTTGTACCGGATCCGCGAGCGGGAATTCCCTTTGAGACATTCGGTGCTTTCGTGACAAACCCACTTTCACTGCGACCACGGCAGCCTGCCACACAACCAGCGGTGATTGAATATCCCGGTGGATTCCTGCTTCACACCGGCCTGCCCAACCCGGGGCTCGCGAATGCGATCAGCACGTACAAGAATCGTTGGGACCGTGCAGATTTGCCTATTCTCCTCCATCTCATGGCAGACCGGCCGGAGGAAACCTTGCACATGGTGAAAATGCTAGAAGGGATGGACAACCTGGCTGGGATCGAACTGGGATTCGCCCCGCTTCTCGCAAACGACATTCTTCTCTTGACCCTCGAAATGTGCCTTGGGGAAATGCCGCTGATCTTTTCGTTGCATCCGGATCAAGTCCTGTCTCTGGGTCCGCGCCTGATCGAAAAAGGCGCTGCCGCCATCAGTCTTGCTGCGCCTCGCGGGAGGTTGAAGAACACGCACGGACATTGGATCGCCGGTCGGATGTACGGCCCTTCCATGCTTCCGCGGTCTCTGGAGATCGTGCGTTCGGCAACGCAGATCGGGATGCCGATCATCGGCGCCGGCGGGATTTGGAATGACCGGGATGTGGAGACCATGCTTTCCGCCGGAGCCATGGCAGTACAAATGGACGCAAGTTTGTGGCTCCCCCGCCCGTCGAATACCCTGCCCAAGCCTGATTGAACCGGCCGAGTGGTCATTCGCCTAATTCGGCGACCGGCTCCAAAACCATTACCGGGATCACGCGATGCGGCGCAGCGCGGAATTTGTATCTTTCGTAACCCCGGTAATACGCAAGAGCCAGCTGCCAATATTTCTCCCGCTCCACACCGTGAGCGAGTCGGGCGATATATTCCGCGACCCTGCCGTTGAATCGTACGATGCAGCGAGGGTTCGCCAGCAGGTTGTAATACCAGCCCGGGTTGCGCCGGCTTCCGAAATTCGAACCGATCAACGCAATCTTGCTCCCATCGGATAAACTGACGAGCGGGTTTGTACGTGACAGGCCGGTTCTCGCGCCCAGGGTGGTTAATAGAAGGATCGGCAGGCCCACGATTTCGGTGACCGTGTGCCTCCCGCGTGAAATTTTCAACATGAGGAAATCCACATGATGAAGGGTAGCCGCCAGGAATGCGGAAACAAGCCGCATCATCAGAATTCGGTGGATGAGCTTTTGGAAGGGGTTTGGGAGGCGAGGTTCCATTAAAGTCTTGGTTCCTTCAGGAAATTCATCTGGGCCCATTCAAGCACGAGAAAAACGAACAGCCAAAGTGAAACCGCCAGCTGCAGTCCCACGGATATCGCATGCCGTTGTGGCGCCATGGCATCGCCGTGCCAGGTGATGAACAGATGGGGAAACAGGGTCAGGCAAAGGAGGATGAAAATACCCCAAAGGGCATTCGTGCGCCAGGCTTTTTTGAAGACCGCGATCAACGCCGCCAGGGTCAGCCCGATCCAGATCCATTGGACGAAATGGACCGGGTACAGAATCCTTTCCATACGCGAAGGCAGCAGGTCCACGTAGCGCCTCGAAAAGAAAAAGCCCACCTTTTCATAATAAATCAACCCATTAAACTGATTGAACGCCTCACCGGCTCGCGTGAGGGGATCGGCAAGCAGCCAGCCCATATAGCAGGATTTCGCCCGGTCCGGAACCCAACGGCGAAAATCCTCCAGCGCCGGTTCCGAGAAAAAAGCCTTATCCTGTCCATTGGCAAACGTATCCGCCAGTTCGAGCAGCTGCGAAGTGACCGGCATGCCACATGCCTCAAAATACGCCACCGAAGAAGAATAGGGCAGAATGCGCTTACCCAACACGTTAAGGAACGGGAAAATCCATCGTTCGCTCGTATCCGCGCTCAAGTTGCTGAGGAGGAAGATCAACAGAAAAACCGCTGCCGGAAACAGCATTTTGCGCGAACACCAGCC
>VGNF01000119.1 GCA_016866195.1 Chloroflexota bacterium
CCCCGACGCCCCAAGGAGGATCAAGCCTCCTTGGGGCTTTTTGATTCATGCTAAAATACGACCCATGAAACCCCGGCTCCCGCAACCCACACATTACTCATACGAGATGCACCGCAGGCAGGTGCTGGGCCAGATCATTTTCCCGGTGGTTTTCGCTGCCCTGGTTGTGATCGGTTTGATCGTGCTGATCAATCTTTCCACATTCAATCAGGGAGGAGATGTTGGACGGTGGGCGGCCATCTCAACGATGTGGATCGTGATCCCCCTGATGATCGCCGGTCTCCTTATCCTGGTCATCCTGATCGGGCTCATTTATTTGCTCGCGCGCGCGTTGAGCGGTCTGCCGCATTACACGGGCGTGGCGCAGGACTACGTCTTCAAGGCGCGCGGTTATATCCTCCGTGGAGCGAACTTGGCTGTGAAACCCATTCTGGTCGTCGAGGGGTTTCTTGATAACTTCAGGGCATTCTTTGGAAGGATTACCTCATGAACAAAGGCAGAATCATTCTCGGCGGTACATTGATTGGTGCAATCACCGGCCTGGTCGCCGCCATCCTGCTCACCCGTCGCGCAGAGAAGAAAGAGCGCGAGACGGCCATCACCACCGGTGAAGGCCTCAAACTGGGCGTGCTGATCTTTGGTTTGTTGCGGGCCATCGCTTCCCTCGGTGATGATTGATCGATTGCCGATCATAGGCAATTGACCATGGACCGGGGCACAACTCCTCGGTCTTTTTTATCCATCCAGCGACGCGAATATTCACCTGCGATGGACTCCATCTCGAAAAAAACTTTCAAACGTTTTTTGCTCGGTTCCCAGGGACTCTGGCCAGGCCGCCGCTTCAAAGGCCTGGAGGGAGTCGAACCAGCTCTGAAGCTGATTCAGGGACTGCAACTTGATCCGCTGAACGTGGCCGCGCGCAGCCAGGATATCGCCATGTACGGGCGCGTGCTGGATTATGAGCCGCGTAACCTGTATCAGATGGCGTATGAATGGCGGCAGGCGTTCGACTACGGCGGGATTCTATTCCTGTATCCCATGCATGAATTTCCGTACCGGCGCGCGATCATGCCGCGTGTGGAGGGATACTCGCGCCTCAAACTATTGCGCAGGAAGTTTCCGGAAGCCATGAATCAGGTGCAGCAGGCGCTGCGCGAGAATGGTCCCATGAGCAACCGTGATTTCACCGGCAACGGGCTCCAATATTGGAGTTATCGGGGACGGAAGGACACTTCCGTGGCGTTGTATTATTCCTGGCTGTTGGGCGAGGTCATGATCACAAACCGCAGGGGATTTGACCGCATCTATGATTTGCGCGAGCGTGTCTTACCGAAGGAGTATGATTTCACCGCCTCGATCCGCGACGCCGAGGATTTCTTCGCCCGCAAGACCATTGCCTTCCTTGGCATGATGCGCGAAAAGAGGTTCCGCTCCGGATGGTCGGGAGCCATCGAACGCACGGTCACCCAAAAGGAGGAAAGAAATAAACTGGGCGAGCTGTACGAACGGGGAGTGATTGAATCCTTGCGATTGGAAGGTTCGCGCGAGAAGTGGATTACCCTGGCAGAAAATATTCCCCTGCTCGACCGGCTTGAATCAGGGGAATATCCCACAGAGTGGAAACCGGTGGGTTCAACCACGATGGAGGAGGTGACTTTCCTTGCTCCGCTGGACATGGTCAGCGCGCGCGGGCGGGCGAAGCAGGTTTTCGACTTTGAGTATGTCTGGGAGGTGTACAAACCGGTCCATCAGCGCCGATGGGGATACTATACCCTTCCAATACTGTATGGTGATGATCTTGTCGCCCGGTTGGATCCGAAATTGGACCGGTCGACCGGCGAGCTGCAAATCCTCGGCTTCTGGCTGGAGGAGCATGCCCCGAAGGACGAGGCCTTTGCGAACGCCCTGGCCAACGGGTTAGGGCGGTTCGCGAAAATGAGTGGGGCAAAAAAGGTGAATCTGGCCGGCGTGAAGCCGCTTAAGTTGCGCATGTATTTGAAGCAGAAGATCAAACTCTCACCTGTCATTGCGAACCTGCGGAGCAGGTGAAGCAATCCCCTGCATTATATTGGGATTGCTTTGGATGGAATACCACCATCCTCGCAATGACCTCAGGTGATTTCGATCTTCATCTCGATCACATCCCCATCCGTCCAATTCGCTTCAGTCCATTTCATCACGCCTTGCAGGGACTGTCTGAGTACGGTTCCGTCGGAATTGACCATGGCGCAGGCGATGACGGCTTCGCCCCACAAGTCCTGGCGATCCATCTCGGCCACTGACAGGTTGAACTCGCGGCGCAGGCGCGCCATCAACGGCTTGATCCGTCCGCGCTTTTCCTTGAGCGAGGCGCAGCCGGGGATGTGAAGGTGGATGGTTAATGTACCGACCATGGTTTCATTGACTCGCGCAGTTTTTCGGCTAACGCAATAGCTTCCATCTCATCGCACGAATCATCGCGCGAGAGAAATTTCAGGCCGCGCTCGGGGATATCCTTTAAACGCGGCACGAGCCAGCAGTGATAATGAGGCTGGCCTTCCATGGTGGAAAGCTGATAAATGCGTTCAGCCAGTGTATGATGCTTGAGTGCTTCGTAGACCATCTTCAGCACACTGCCCAAGGACTCGGCTTCTTCGAGTGTCATTTCTGCATAGTCGAGGAAATGCCGCTTTGACTCGATGAACAGGGTCCCAAGCGGTCCAAGCCGGGCCGGCGCATGGCATACCCTCCAGTATGCATCTTCATGGATGTAGCCGCCGGGCGGCGCGGCTTCCTGTCCATGGTGTTTGCGGCAGATGAAGCAGGTTTCAATAAAATGAACATCCATACTTCTATGATTCAACAAGCCTGAGGGTGGATGGTAGAAGGGCTTGCGATTATTCGGATGCATCCGATAAGAACGAATCGATGAATTCGCGTGCAGTCTGGATGGTTATATCCCGGAACCTGGCTAATTTTAATAAATGCCTGTCTCCGCTGATGATGACTTTCGCCTCCCCTTCCAGCGCGATGGAAAGGAATTTTTCGTCATCAGGGTCTTCAGGAATTGCCCCTTTTGCCTCCATTTGACCCGACACGAGCACGGCATCTTTTTTAAGCAGGGTGACAACGGAGTCAATGGCATCGTCGGAGAGGCGATATTTTCCAGATGCAGCCAGATCCCTCAGCACCCTTTCGACTTCGAGAATGGCGGCTTCGCTGGTGATGACCAGGAACTTTCTTGCGCGCCAAGCGTCGATCACGCGGGCAGGGGCGCCTTCCCTGGAAAGCAGTGCGCTGACGAATAAGTTCGTGTCGATGACGAGGCGCTGCACGGATTATTCCCGAACGCGTTTTACTGCCGCGGCAACATCCTTTTCGATCTCTTCCGAGGGGCGTTTCACCTGCGCAGCACGGATCTTTTCGATGATCTGAAAGCGCGCTTCGCGTTCAGCGACAAGGTGCTGGTACATTTCGATCGGTATGATGGCAGCCATGGGTTTTCCTGAACGTTTCACAACGGCCACGTCACCCCCAAAACCGACCTTGCCGAGAATCTCGGCGAATTTTCGCCGGAGATCGCGCGCCCCTATTTGTATGGTCATGTCTACCTCTTGATATAAATAATGATTATTGTGTACATAATGACCATTATTATAATTACTTTAATTGTTCTGTCAAATTGGGTCTCTAGTATTAGCTTGATTTACCCAAATAACAGATGATGATGCCTGATGCGATGAGGTGGTACTGACGTCCAATTAGGCGATTCTTGATGTGTCCGCTGACACGGTAACCGCGCTTGTCCGTACGGATCCCGTCGGACATGCATCGTTGGCCGCGCTGCACGCGGGGGATTCAAGGCCACGGGAAAGAACGATTTTTATGGATCCTTCCGCCTCATGATTTCCATTGTCTCGACAATGTTTCGACACGGTGAGCGAAGACAAACCGTCAACCACAAGCTCGACACAAGTTTACGAATCTCAACATCCGCTTTACAATCCCGCGCATGACCGACATCGAAAAAGAGTACAACCTCGCCCTCGATTACCTGTATTCCTTCGTGGATTATAGTCTCAAACATTCCTCCGAGCTGGCCAAGGCGGATTTCAGCCTCGACCGCATGTTCGCGCTGATGGAGTCGCTGGGGAATCCGCAAAATAAATATCCGATCATTCATGTAGCGGGGACGAAGGGCAAGGGCTCGGTCGCCGCGTTGTGCGCTTCGGGTTTGCAGGCAGCGGGATACAAGGTGGGTCTATATACCTCACCGCACCTGCTGGAGTATACGGAACGGGTTCAGATCGATGCCCTGCCGCTAACGCATCAGGAATTAACCGACCTTGTGGATGAGATCAAATCCCATGTGAAGAAGTTCGAGAAGCTCACAACCTTCGAGATCACGACCGCGCTGGGCTTCGTGGCGTTTGCGAAAGCCGAGGTGGATGCAGCGGTCAAAAAGGTCGGTCTCGGAGGCCGGCTGGATGCCACGAATGTCGTCGTGCCCAAGGTCTCGGTCATTACCTCTCTTTCGTACGATCACATGGCTGTGCTGGGGGATACACTGGCACAGATCGCGGGTGAGAAGGCCGGCATCATCAAGGAAGGTGTACCGGTAGTATCCTCCCCTCAAAAGGATGAAGCGCTTGAAGTCCTTCTGCGTGTAGCCAATAAGAGAAGCTGCGATTTTACACTTGTAGGGCGTGATGTGCAGTTCGAAGCCCTTGAATCTACTTTGGAAGGTCAACGGCTCACTGTCCGTGGTCCGTCGTCCGCGGTCGAATTACACATTCCCCTCCTTGGTGTTCATCAAATCGAGAACGCCGCCACAGCATATATGGCTCTCAAGAGAAGCGGCATTGAAATCACAGATGAACAAATTAAGGAGGGATTTGCCAAAGTACACTGGCCAGCCCGCTTTCAGGTGGTCCGGCGCGAACCTCCGGTCATTTTGGATTCGGCACATAACCAGGATTCGTTTGTAAAATTGTGTGAAACGCTGGAGGTATATTTTCCCGGCCGCCCGGCAGTTCTCATCTTCGGAGCATCGGAGGATAAGAATATCCCCGGCATGTTCGCGGAGATGAAGGCGAAGATCAGGAAGGTCATCCTCACACGCGCAGATCATCCCCGCGCGTTGGAACCGGATAAGATCCAGCCATTAGCCAATCAGGCCGGTTTGAGATCCGAGATCGTGATTCCTGTGCATGCCGCATTGAAGCGCGCGCTGGAATTGTCCTCAAAAGATGGTAGCATTGTCCTGTCCGCGGGGAGCATGTTCGTGACCGCGGAGGTGTTGAAGGAATGGAACTTGACGCATGAGCCAGCACAATCTTCATGAGGAGGAGGGTCAATTCGACCTGACCCTCTCTCAACGGACCGAGGAACTTTACCGCATCCCTAGCCTGGAGCCGGATCCGAACGGCCTGATCGAAGCGCTGGTCCTGCCGCTGCGCGATCTGGTGATCTATCCGCGCATGGTCTCGCCGATCTTCGTGGGGCGTGAATCCTCCCTGCTGGCCGTGCAGGAGGCGCAGCGCAAGGTTCAGACGGTGATCGGATTGACTCAGCGCGACGCCGAAGTGGACGACCCGGGAATGGAGGATTTCCTGCCGATCGGCGTCGAGATGGCCGTCGGGCGGTTGTTGAACATGCCGGATGGTTCCTATTCCGCCCTGGTACAGGGGCGCCGCCGGGTGGAGATCGTGGAGTTTCTGCGCCTCAAACCCTGCCTCAAGGTTCGCGCGCGCGTCATTCATGAATTGCAGACTCCAGATCGCCAGACCCAGGCTCTGATGCGTTCCGTGCTCGATCAGTTCGACCGCTGTGTTCAGCTGGATCGTTCGATTCCGGAGGAGGCACACCTATTCGCGTTGAACATCGCCGAGCCCGGCTGGCTGGCTGATATGATCGCCACCTCCCTGGCACTGGACTATGAGGCGAAACTCAAGCTGTTGATGATCCTCGACCCCAAGGCTCGTTTGCAGCAGTTGAACACCCTGCTGGCCCAGGAAGTGGACGTGCTCGAGCTGGAGGACGAGATCCACGCCCGCGTACAAAACGAAGTGGATAAGAGTCAGCGCGAGTTCTACCTGCGGGAGCAGATGAGGCAGATTCAGACCGAACTGGGGGAGGGGGACGTCTTCACCCGCGACACGCTCGATCTGAAAAAGAAGGTCGAAGCCGCGGGCTTGCCGGAGGAACCGAGGAAGGTGGCGCTCAAGGAGGTGGAACGATTGAATCAGATGCCTCCAATGGCGCCCGAGGTTGGCATCATCCGCACCTACATCGATTGGATCATCGACCTGCCGTGGACGAACGCCACGCCGGATAACCTGGATGTGAAGAACGCCGCCCGCATCCTCGAACGCGACCATTATGGCTTGAAGAAGGCCAAGGAGAGAATACTCGAATATATCGCGGTACGTTCCCTCAAACCCAAAAAGGAAAGGCAGCCGATCCTGTGCTTTGTCGGCCCGCCGGGCGTGGGCAAGACCTCGCTTGGCCGCTCGATCGCCGACGCGCTCGGGAGGAAATTTGTCAGAGTTTCGCTGGGGGGTGTGCGCGATGAAGCGGAAATCCGCGGCCATCGGCGGACGTACATCGGGGCGCTGCCCGGGCGCATCCTTCAGACCATGAAGCGCGCCGGCACGGCCAATCCCTTGTTCATGCTGGATGAAATCGACAAATTGTATTCGGATTTCCGCGGCGACCCGGCCTCGGCCATGCTCGAGGTGCTCGATCCCGAACAGAATCACGCGTTCAGCGACCATTATCTTGAAATGCCTTTTGATCTTTCGAAGGTGATGTTCATTACGACCGCCAATTCACTAGGGACGATCCCGCCTCCGCTCCTGGACCGCATGGAGGTGATCGAATTCCCCGGCTACATCGAGGAGGAAAAGCTGGAGATCGCCAACCGCTATCTGATCCCCCGCCAGATCGAGGAGAATGGAATCGAAAGCCTCGGAGTGACCTTCGATGAGGCGGCGTTGCGTCGCATCATCCGTGAGTACACCTACGAGGCCGGCGTCCGCAACCTGGAGCGTGAGATCGGTCGCATTTGCCGCAAAGTGGCGCGCCTGCGGGCGGAGGGACGGAAACATCCCACGGTGATCGCCCCCGAGGGGATCGAAAAATTGCTCGGTCCGCAGCAGGTCTTTCCACCGGAAGCCGAACGGCAGGATGAGGTGGGGGTGGTCACCAGCCTGGCGTGGACGGAGACCGGAGGTGAGATCATGCCGGTCGAGGTGGCCGTGCTGGAGGGCAAGGGGAACCTGCAGATGACCGGCCAGATGGGAGACGTCATGCAGGAATCCGGCCAGGCGGCGTTGACCTATATCAAATCCCGCGCGGCAGCGTTGAAGATTGACATGGAGGTCTTCGAACGGTTCGACATCCATGTGCACATGCCGGAGGGCGGCATCCCCAAGGATGGACCCTCGGCTGGGATCACCATGGCAACCGCGATCGTCTCGGCCCTGACCGGGCGGTCAGTGTTCCGTCAGGTGGGCATGACCGGAGAGATCACCCTGCGTGGGCGCATCCTGCCGGTGGGAGGGGTGCGGGAAAAGGTTCTGGCAGCGCACCGTGCCGGACTCAAGACGGTGATCCTGCCGGAGAAGAACATGAAGGATCTGATCGAGCTGCCCAAGACCGCCAAGGCCGACCTCAAGATCATCCCGGTTAAGCATATGGATGAAGTGCTGGGAATCGCGCTTTCAGAGAAGGTGGTGGTCCCTCCACCGCGACCGAAAAAGCGCCCGGAAGAGTCGCACGAGGAGTAAAAGAGTGTGGTGAAATCCGCGGGCTTTCCAAGAGACTAACCGAAAAGTGCGCAGGGAACACGGAGAATTCCTGTTGCCAAGCCCTGCGAACTCTCCCGAAGGCCGTTCGCCCCGCGAGGGCGCTGGCCCGAGACGGGGACACACCGTACTTGCGCTCGGTGCAAGTGTCGGGACGATGCGCGTTCTCTGCGGTGAATTGAATCAGCCTATTTATTTGCCACCGAAGAGGAAAAGCAACTCGGACGACGCAACGGTGCGGATGATACAATATCCGTGCCACTCGTTTATTTAAGGAGAGGAAAATGGCAGCTCTCAATGGGAAGGTTGTGCTCATTACCGGCGCGTCCTCCGGCTTCGGGCAGGAGGCCGCGCGCCTGTTTGCGCGGGAGGGCTGCATCCTGGTGCTGGCTGCGCGCCGCATGGACCGCTTGCAGGAGCTGGCGGGGAAGATCCAGGAGGAGGGCGGTGAGGCCGTGGCCATTCCGGTGGATATCCGCGAGCGTGCGGAAATCGAGAACATGGTCAAGTCCGCTTTGGAACTGTACGGGCAAATCGATATTCTGTTCAACAACGCCGGCCTCGGGCGTGTGGGCTGGTTCGAGGAATTTTCCGCGGAACGCGATATCGATACGCTGATCAACGTGAATTTGACCGGCCTGGTGCAGGTCACACGGGCTATTCTGCCCGGCATGCTTGCGCGGCGTTCGGGACATATCATCAACATGGTTTCGGTGGCAGGGTTGATCCCTGCCCCGCTGATCACCACCTACGCGGCAAGCAAGCATGGTGCCCGCGCCTTCACAGATGCGCTTCGCCGCGAAGTCGCCCCTCTGGGTATAAAGGTCAGTGGGATCTATCCCGGACCGGCGTCCACAGAATTTGGCAGTCAAATTGGGAGGAATCCAGCATATACCAGGGTGCGCTCCGTATTTAGGGGGCGGTTGACTTCGGAATATGTGGCGCGGCGCGTGGTCGGCGTTGCCAAAAGACCCTGCCGCAGCCTGGTCATTCCATGGTGGTATCGCCTGCCCGCCGTGGCGGAATCTATATTTCCAATCGGCGTGGACTGGGTCACGATGGCGTTCTCGAAAATCAACCACAGACTTGAATAGGAGAATGGCTTGAGTCCATCCCGGCTCGAGAGGCTTGCCGCCTCGCTTCAGTCCTCCGACCTGTCGGCTGTTGCGCTCAATCCCGGCCCTACCCTGTTTTATCTCAGTCGTTTGCGCTTTCATTTAATGGAGCGGCCGGTCGTCTTATTGATCCCTGCACATGGGGAACCCGCACTGGTATTGCCGGAGTTCGAGCTGCCCAAGGTGGATTCGTTTCCGTTCAAGGTGCAAGCCTTTCCGTACGGAGAGGACCCCTCGGAGTGGAACGCGGCATTTCGCCGGGCCGTGGGATCACTTGGCTTGGATGGTCAACGGATCGGTGTTGAATCGCGACATTTGCGCTTATTGGAATTCCACCACGTGAAATCGGGAGCACCGCTGGCGGAGTTTCCGGATGCTTCGGAGATCCTCGCGGCGCTTCGAGTCAGGAAGGATGAAAATGAGATCGCTGCGATGCGCCGTGCTGTGCGGATCGCCGAACAAGCTCTCAGCGATACCATCCCATCGATCCGAATCGGAATGACCGAGCGCGAACTGGCTTCTGAATTGCTGATGCAACTGCTGAAGAACGGATCGGAACCGGACCTGCCTTTTGCCCCGATCGTCTCGGCTGGGCCTAATTCCGCAAATCCACATGCCTCACCATCCGAGCGAAAATTGCAGGTCGGCGATCTGCTCGTGGTGGATTGGGGCGCGACCTATGATGGATACATTTCCGACCTTACGCGCACCTTCGCCATAGGCAGTGTGGATGAAGAGTTCAGGAGGATCCACCAAATCGTGCAGGAAGCCAATGCGGCCGGATGTGCCTCGGCTAAACCCGGCCTGCCTGCTGCCCACGTCGACCGCGCCGCACGGGAGGTGATCGAACGGTCCGGCTACGGTGAATTTTTCAATCATAGAACCGGTCATGGCATCGGCATGGAAGCCCATGAGGATCCCTATATTCGAGGGGGCAATCCGCAGCTCCTAGAAACCGGCATGGCGTTTACGGTCGAGCCCGGCATCTATCTCCCGCGCAGGAACGGTGTGCGCATTGAGGATAACGTGGTGATGACAGAAGGCGGTGCTGAAATTCTCTCCAACATGTCGCGCGAACTTCAGGTAATCGGGTAGGCCCCGGCGAATAGGAAAGGCAGGGCGATGAGAGGCATCATCCCTGAGTACCTGGATCTGCTGGATTCTCAACGCGAGCGGGCGTTGGCGGGCTTGAAAGATATTTCCGATGCGAGACTCTGGCGCAGACCTGCGCCCGGGGAGTGGAGCCCTGGGGAAATTCTCGACCATAATTACCTGCTCTTTGCCTCCACGTATCCGATCGTCGTGCGGATCTGGAAGTGGATTGCATGGTATGGTCGCTTGCGTCGGAACCGTCCATATCGAACCGAAATCGAAGACCTGTATCGAAGCCCGAAATTCCCACAGTGGGTGGGGTTTTTGTGGACTCCCCGCTTCAAAAA
>VGNF01000120.1 GCA_016866195.1 Chloroflexota bacterium
AAAATTGGTCGATCCCGGAGTCGGCGGAGGGCGCGGTCCGCAATTTCCGGAATGGGCGTTGCCGCTTATGTGGACTCCGCAGATGCGCCATCTTGGTCCCCTGCTCGTACGCGACATCGCTCAAACCGGAAATGATACAATTCTGCGTGCCTGGTCGGATCCATCCAGAGTGACGCAGGATATCCTGGATGGTTACCGTAAACCATTAAAGGTGGAAAACTGGGATCGCGCCTTGTATGAGCTTACCTTTGCGCCCGCGTATCCCGAACTCAGACCGCAGCTCCCGAACATAATGGTACCCGTGATGATCATCGGCGGGGAGGATGATCGCCTGATCCGTCCGAGATACTTCGAGGCGATCTCGAAGGAAATTCCCGGCGCGCGGCTGTCGCTGCTCCCGAATTGCGGACATGTTCCTCACGAGGAGTGTCCGGTGGAATTCATGGCCGAAGTGGAAGGGTTGTTGAATTTGAAATGAAGCTGAATTTGATCACTCCGGGGGAGATTGCTCCCGATTTCGAACTGGAGGCGGTAGATGGAAGCCATGTCCGCCTATCCGATTTCCGGGGGAAGAAGACGGTCGTGCTTGCCTTCCTGCGCGGTTTCCTTTGACCTTATTGCCGAGCGCAGTTGGCGCGAATGAAGTTCAACTATGCTGCATTCACCGAAAGGAACGCCGAAATCGTTGCCGTCGGGCCGAACACGGCGGAGGAATTTCGTAGGTATTGGGCAAACGAGCGTATCCCATTCATCGGGCTGCCTGATCCGACCCATCGGGTCGCCAGGTTGTATCGTCAGGAAGTCAACCTGTTCAAATTGGGACGCATGCCCTTGAATTGTGTCCTGGATCGCGAGGGACGGATCCGCTACATTCATTACGGCTCATCGATGCGGGATATCCCGGAGAACGAAACCTTTCTGGATGTAATAGACCAATTGGATAACTCATCCACATAATATGACATTGGGACGGATCGCGTTCCTCGGCTCTGGCGAGACCTCCCTGGCGGGCGGCCGCATCTTTGAATCATTGGCCAGGCAGCTGCCCAGTCCGCTGCGCATCTCCATTCTGGAAACCCCTGCCGGTTTCGAGCTGAATGCCTCGTTGGTGGCCGGACGGGTCGGGGAATTTCTTAAAAACCGCCTGGGAAATTATCAGCCGCTGATCGATCTGATCCCCGCGCGAAAGAAGGGAACCGATCTCAGCCCTGATCATCCGGAAATCCTGAAGCCGTTGTTGAAGGCGAACATGATTTTCATGGGGCCGGGCAGCCCGACGTATGCCGTACGTCAACTGCATGACTCTCTCGCGTGGGAGATCGTGAAGGCAAGGCACCGGCAGGGAGCCACGCTAGTGTTCGCTTCCGCGGCGACGATCTCCGTGGGCGCATGGGTTCTGCCGGTGTACGAGATCTTCAAGGCGGGTGAGGACGTTCACGCACGGCCGGGTCTCGACTTCTTCAGGGATTTTGGTTTGGACCTTTCGTTCATCCCACATTGGAACAATGCCGAGGGCGGTGTGGACCTGGATACCAGCCGTTGTTTTGTGGGAATGGAGCGGTTTGACCTGTGGCGCAGCATGCTGCCGCAGCAAAACGTCATCCTTGGGCTCGATGAGCATTCCGGGGTCATTCTGGATTTTGAGAAGAAAGCCTGTGAAGTCCATGGTGTCAGTTCGGTCACTGTGTTGCATGCCGAAGGGACGGGCATTTATCCGGCGGGGGCGAATTGCCTGTTCAACGAACTGGGCGGGTTTACGGCACCCGAACCTCTCGATCGTGGAATCCGTCCGGAGGTTTGGCAGATGGTGCTGGCATCGGAACGGGACGAAGCGGAGAATCCGCCTGCACAGGTGATGGGATTTCTGAAACTGCGGGAAGCCGCGCGTGCCCGCAAGGATTTTACCGAATCGGACCGGTTGCGCGAGGCAATCCTTGGGCATGGCTGGGAAGTGCGGGATACGCCGGAAGGCCAGAGGCTGGTCAGATTGCCTTAGCGCATCAAGTTTCCAATGCGACCTACAATTTTGAATGTCAATGAGATACAATACCCGCGTACGCAAAGGAGCATTCCATGCGCGCGGTGGATATCATCGTCAAGAAACGCAATCGCCTTGAATTAACTGCGGGGGAGATCGGGTTCTTTATCGATGGATTTTCCAGGGGGGAGATAGCGGATTATCAAGCCTCCGCCTTTGCGATGGCGGTATTGCTGAATGGGATGACACCCGCGGAGACTGCCGAATTGACCCTCGCCATGGCCGGGTCGGGTCAGGTGCTGGACTTGAGCGGGATCGTGGATATTGCGGTAGACAAACACTCCTCCGGTGGAGTGGGGGACAAGACCAGCCTGGCGGTCCTTCCAATGATTGCGGCTTGCGGCTTGCCGGTTGGGAAGATGTCCGGTCGAGGGCTTGGATTCAGCGGCGGGACATTGGATAAACTGGAATCCATTCCCGGGTATCGCGTCGACCTGACCACAGAGGAGTTCAAGCGGCAATTGAAGGAGAAGGGAATCGTCCTGACCGGTCAATCCCTGGACCTTGCGCCGGCGGATGGCAAATTGTATGCCCTGCGGGATGTGACGGGTACGGTTCCCTCCATGCCCCTGATCGCCTCCTCGATCATGTGCAAGAAGATCGCGGCGGGGGCTCAGGCCATCCTTCTGGATGTGAAGACCGGCCTGGGCGCCTTCATGGAAACACTCGACCAAGCACGCGAACTTGCCGGATTAATGGTGGATATCGGGAGGTTGGCCGGACGGGAGACCCTCGCCTTGCTTTCGGATATGAACCAGCCTCTCGGCAGGGCTGTAGGAAACGCCCTGGAAGTGATCGAAGCGATCGACACCCTGCATGGAGGAGGCCCTGCAGACTTCCGGGGGCACTGCCTGCATGTTGCCGCGCATATGTTGGTTCTGGGAAAGCGGGCTAAGGATTTGCAGTCTGGTCGCGCCCTGGTTGAAAAGTCCCTCGCGGATGGAAGCGCATGGGAGCAATTTCGTGTGCTGGTCCGCGCACAGGGCGGCGATGTATCCTTCATTGATGATCGCGGGAAATTACCCCGCGCAAGCCTGGTCGAGGTCGAAAAAGCCCCTCGAAGCGGGACAGTTGCCCAGGTCCACGCGCGCATCGTCGGCGAGGCGGCGGTGGCGCTCGGGGCTGGACGCGCAAGGAAGGGTGATCCAATCGATCATGCAGTTGGATTTCTCATCCTGAAGAAGGTTGGTGATCGCGTCGAAAAAGGTGAACCGCTTTTCGAAATCCACGCCAACCACCCCGAAAAGCTGGAAGATGCGCGTAAAAGCGTACTTTCTGCCCATGTAATTAGTGATGAATCTGTATCGCCGTTACCCCTGTTTTACGGGTAAAATATCGTGTAGTCTTGCGATTTTGACGTGATTCGGGCATACTTATCGAATTAAAATGGAAAAGATCTCCCTGCGAATGTATCTGCGCGAGATCGAGAACCTCATCGATCAGGGCGGGACGAATGAGGCGATCGCTCATTGCCGTCACATTCTTACCACGTTTCCGAAACACATCGAGGCTTACCGCCTGCTGGGGAAATCCTACCTCGAAGGCCGCCGCTATGATGAGGCGGTGGATATCTTCAGCCGGGTGTTGATGAGCGTGCCGGATGATTTCGTCTCGCATGTGGGGATGAGCATCATTCGTGACGAGGAACGGAAACTGGATGATGCCATCTGGCATATGGAACGCGCCTTTGAATCCCAGCCTTCGAACCCCGCCATCCAGGGTGAATTGCAGCGGCTGTATGGACGGCGGGATGGAATGGAACCCCCGAAGGTTCGCATGACTCGTGGGGCGCTGGCTCACATGTACATGCAGGGCGAGTTGTATCCACAGGCGATTGCAGAGACTCGCGCCGTGCTTTCGCAGGATCCACAGCGGGCGGATATGCAAGTATTGCTTGCCCGGGCATATTTCAAAAGCGGCCAACGAGCGGACGCCTCCGAAATGTGCCGGAGGCTGCTCACCCGCTACCCGTATTGTCTGGATGCCAATCGCATCCTGCTCGATCTGTCCCCAGCCCGAAATGGTGGATCGGATTCAGAAGTCTTCCACACTCGCGTAAACGAATTGGACCCCTACGCCACATTTGTCAAGGGTTCGGTCTTTCAATCGAATGAGGTGGCGGATAATGCCATAACCATCGAAAAACATCAATTTACCGGAGAGGAAATTCCGATGGGGCAGGAATGGAATTCCTCGCTCGGGATCGGGCTCACAACCGCCTCCGCCGTTGCTGCGGAACAACCGGAATGGCTGAAGGGATTTTCTGCTGACTCCTCGGAATCCACCGCCGTGAGGCCGGATGCTTCGACGATCGTGTCAAAACCCAAGGAGGAGATCCCGGATTTCCTGCGCGAGGCCGGCTGGAGCCAGTCCACCGGTCCCGAACAGCCAACTTCGATATTCGAATCCGGCGACGAGACCTTGTCGCCCGTGGAAATGCCGGACTGGCTCAAAAGCCAGATGCCGGATGGATCCATACAACCCTTTGGATCGATACAAGCCGGCGATGACACCCTGTTATCCTCATCAACGCCAGGCTGGCTTTCTGGACTTGAAGGCTCGAGTGCGGGACAGCCTGCAACACCGACGCCTTCAGCCGATATGCCGGATTGGTTGAATGGGTTGGGAGGACCGGAATCAGATGCATCCACTCCAGAGCCGGGAAATGAGGTACCGGATTGGTTGCAAGGTTCAGTTGCGGTTCAGCCGGCACAAGCAGAATCCTTTACTGGGGCGGAGGGACCTGATTGGTTGAGCGGTTTGGGCGCCTCAGATGCACCTGCGGTCGAACCGTCACCGTCGCCCACACCGGTTGAAGCTCCGGATTGGCTTGCCGGCTTGGGTCAGCCGAACCCCGCGGATTCGGTTCAGGCTGAGGAGGTCCCGGATTGGTTGAGCGAACTGGGGCGAGGAAAATCAACCGAATCTGCCTCCGCTCCCGCGGCAGAATCGCCCGATTGGCCGCGCGGAATGGCCTCGGATCAACCTCCCGAATCATTTGATGCCATACAACAATCCGGGGGCGTTCTGGAAGATCTTTCATCGAGTGCTGCTCCTGGTGGAGAAATGGCATGGTCTGAGATCGGCCAGGAGGCGAAGGCGGGTCCTACGGAGCAGGAACAGGAAGATGGCATCGCCTGGCTTGAGTCGCTGGCTGCCAAACACGGCGCGAAGCCCGAGGAACTTGTTTCTGATCCCTCCCGCCGGTCGGATTCTCCACCCCCATGGATTGAACAGGAACGGGCAGCCTCGACTTCAGGCGACCAGGCATTACCGGAGGCTTTGGGACCGGGTAATGCCCCTGTATCTTCCGCAGAACGCGCCGATACACAAACCTGGCTGGATTCACTCGCCTCGCGGCAGGGAGCCACGCAAGAGCCTGCTGGTCCTGCTCCACGTAAATCAGCCTTTGAGTCTGTCCCGCCCGGGATGAATGTCGAACAACTGGGGTCTTCGGCGGAGGAACAAGATGACGCCATTGCCTGGTTGGAAGCTCTGGCTGCGAAACACGGAGCCAAGCCGGAAGAACTCATAACCGATCCGGAGAAGCGCAAGGAGACCCCACCGGACTGGGTCCAACAAACCCGGTCGGCTTTTGAGTCACAGCCGCCTGCACCAGTGGGGTCTGCACCGGATTCCGGGCTGTGGTCTCCAGAAGCAAAAAATATCGGGGAACAATTCTTCGCCGAATTCGAAGGCACCGCTGGGCAAGGCACCCAAGAGCAAGACGAGACCGGTCTGTGGCTAAAGCAAAAGTTGGATTCGCAAATCGCGGATCAGGAAGCTGCTCCACCTGCGGAACTTCCTCAATGGATCGCCGATAAGGAGCCGGAACCATCCCTGGAGGGATCGGACTTGCCGGATTGGCTGCAACCAGCCCAAGACGAGAAATCGGGGGCAAGCGATTTCATTCCCAAAGTGGAACACATGTCGCAAAGTGACCTTGCGGATTGGTTGGGCAACCTGGATGAGGAACCAAAGGTCACCCCGGAACCGACTTCCTCCGATCGTGATCTCCCGGATTGGCTCAGCCATGCGGATGAGGAGGCGCCCATCGAGTCGCCCGGGTGGACCAAACCTCCTGAAGTGGAAGCCGGGACCGCTACCGGCTTGACCGAGGAAACCGCCTTGCCTGCGATGGAATCCGACCTGCCCGCCTGGCTTAAAGGCGTGGATCAGCCGATGGAAGAAATGGGTGAGGATGTCACCCCCAGGATGCCGGGGGAGGAGAAACCTTCAGCCGAGAAGCTGCGGCCAAAACCAACCGAACCTTCCGATTGGCAACCTATGGAACGGATGCCTCCCTCCACCGTGCGGTTTGCCGACCTTTCCATGCAGCCACCAAGACCAAAACCCAAAACTCCTGAACGACCCTCGCACGAGCCGACTTATGAACCGATCGATGAGGAATTCAAGCATTCACCGCAGGTTGAAAAGGAAACGCCGATAACTCCGACGCCGATCGGCCGGCCGCGCGTTCAACCGCCGGCCCAACCCGTGGTATCACCACCCGTTCGGTCGGCTGGACCGTCTGCGGTACCGGTCCCAGCAACGCCTCCTGCGGCCACCGAAAAAGTGGCGACGGTAAGGAAGGGAAGTGTCCGGGTGAGCGCGCCCCAACCGGTGAGCTCGTCGGCGTTGAACCAGGCCAAGGATGAGCTGGACCGGGGCGATATCCCCGCGGCGCTGGAACATTACGGCAAATTGATCAAGAAGGGCAAGCACCTCGAGGAAACCATCCGTGACCTCAACGACTCGATCTACCGCTATCCTGTAGAGGTTGGCATCTGGCAGACTCTGGGGGATGCCTATATGCGCGCCAATCGTTTGAAGGAAGCGCTCGAAGCGTACAACAAGGCAGAAGAGTTAATTCGGTGACATTAGAGCGAGAGCCAATCTCGCTCTAATCATCTATTTTCCAGGAGGAATTTGTGGAAAGAACGTTCGTACTTGTAAAACCCGACGGCGTTCAACGCACGCTTGTCGGCGAAATTATTTCACGCCTCGAACGCCGAGGCTTGCGGCTGGTAGCAGCCAAATTCATGCAGGTTGGCAGGGATTTGGCGGAGACTCATTATGCGATCCACAAGGGCAAACCGTTCTACGAGGGATTGATCGCCTACATCCTGTCTGCCCCGGTGATGGCCATGGTGTGGGAGGGGCCGAACGCGGTTGCTGCCGTGCGTCAGACCATGGGCTCGACCCGTCCAACCGAGGCCGCTCCGGGCTCCGTGCGGCACGATTTTGGTCTTGAAGTGGGCCGCAACCTGACCCATGCCTCCGATTCCATTGAGAATGGTGAGATGGAAGTAGCCCTGTGGTTCAAGAAGGAGGAATTGGTGGACTGGCAGCGGGACGTTGACCGCTGGGCCTTTGAAAATTGAGTCGAGGAAAGAAAATAGAGAATGATGCCTCCCGCAGGATTTCCTGCGGGAGGTTTCTATTGCAATCTCAACAGTACTTTTCCGTCTCCCCAAAGGTCTTCGAGCTGATAGAATTTTCTTTGGTCCGGCGAGAAGAGGTGGACGACCACGCCGCCGTAATCGACCACCATCCAGCCTTCGCGGGCCAGTCCCTCCTTCCGACCTTTCCTGCGGTGCTTGGAGCGCATATCGTCCAGGATGGCATTTGCCAGGGCATCCAGCATGCGGTCGCTGGTGCCGGTACAAATGACAAAATAATCGGTAAAGGATGCAATTTCTTTAATGTCGATTAGAACGATGTCCTCCCCCTTCTTGTCTTCCAGGGAGTTGACAATCTCACGTGCGAGTTCGAGTGTATTCAGGGTCACCTCTGGGATTATGAATTGACAGCTTGTTGCTTCATCGTTGCGGAAAAGATCTTGGTGTAGACGGAACCGGAGGGGCGCAGATCGCTCTTGAAAAGGTGGATCGAATCCACGCGTAACGGTTCGATCCGGCCAAGTTGCATACCCGCAAGCGTGGTGCGAATCCTTTGAATGTCAGCGGCGGAGACAGCCTGGCGTACACGGCCTAGGGTGAGATGAGGGGAAAAAGTCCGCTCCTCCCGTGTGTAGCCTAGTTTATCCGCCGCAGTCTCGATATTTTGCTGCATCATGGCCAACGTGGAAGGGGCCTGCAAACCGATCCAAATCACGCGCGGCTGCCTGGGGTTTGGGAAACAACCCAGACTGCCAAACTGCATTTCGAAGGTGGGTAGTGCCTGTGTTTCCCGTGTGAGGATCTGCTTCAGGAATTCCAAATTCGAGAGGGGTACCTCTCCGAGAAATTTCAACGTCAAATGCAGGTTCTGCGGTGGAACCCAACGGACCAGGGCATTACCCATTTTTTGTTTCAAGGGATGGATTTGTTTGTGAATCTCGTCCTGAGTGGCGGGAGGAAGTTCTATGGCGATAAAGGCTCGCATAATTCTCAGGAAACTTGTCCGGCCGCGATCGATTCTTCCACCGCTTGCACCAGATTGCGAAAGCTCACAGGCTTGGTGAGATAGCGGAATGCGCCGGCTTCCAGTCCGGTCTTGATGTCTGCTGGAAGACTCTTGGCTGAGACTATGATCACGGGAATGCCCGATAGATCCGGCTCACGACGGATGTAGCGCAGCACTTCCAGGCCGGAGATATCCGGCATCATCACATCCAGCAGGATGACATGTGGTTTTTCCTGGGCGATCAGGGGAATGGCCGGACCGCTGCTGAACATCTTGAGCACTCGATAGCCGCTCACGCGCATCATTTCTGCGAACATCTCGGCGGCATCCGGTTCGTCTTCGATAATCATTACGGTCTTCTGGGGATCCATCTCGTTCCTCTTCCCAGTCAAAAATAGCACACTCCATTCCTTTTTGCAAGAGGACCGATTTTCCTAGGTAAGAAACAGTATGTCTCAATGTTCTAAACGATGTCGAAAGAGGAATCATGACGGATTTGGAAACCTTCCGGCTCGGAAAAAACGAGTTCTTTGCCCATCATCCGCAGAGTCCCTTGAGTCAGGAGCAGAAACAGGTATTTCAGGGGTTGAATTACTTCCCTGAAAATGGATCCCTGCGCCTGGAGGTGACCATGCATCAATTTCCCCAACCGGAGGAACTTGAAATGCAAACCTCCACGGGAGGTGTCCAGCGTTATGTGCGATTTGGGCGTATTCGGTTTCAGGTCGATGGGCAGGAGGCAGAATTGACCGTCTTCCAGAACGTTCACGGCTTTTTCCTGCCCTTCGTGGATTCGCTGGCCGGCAGCGAGACCTATCCCGCGGGCAGATATCTCGAACCCGAGGCACTCCCCGGCGCACGCCTGCTGGTGGACTTCAACCTGGCCTACAATCCATATTGTGCTTACAACGAAATGTGGTCTTGCCCGGTCCCTCCGGCTGAGAATCGCCTGAAGGTTCCGATTCGCGCGGGGGAGAAATTATTCAAGGAATGAAATAGGCGGTCTAGGGGGGTTCAATGATCAATTCGATGCCTTTTCGAGCACATTCAGCAGGGCATCGTACTCATCGCAGCATTCCGGACACAGGTCGAGGTGCTCCCGGATCAACGGCATGACCTTGGACGCGTCGTGCAATCGTACTTCCCGTTCCACGAATTCATCCAAATGGGAATACATCTCCTCGCAAGACATCTCTTCACTGCGGATATTTTCGAGGATTTTCAGGAATTTCACCACGACTTCGTCTTCTAATTCCGGAAGCCGAGTCTTGTGTGTTCCAGAGGGTTTGGCGGGATTCAACTTTTTCATGCCATGATCCAAGACGGTTAATGTAATCTTAATCTTACTTTCCTTCGAAAGCGGCGAGCAGATCCTGAGGGGAAATGTCTTCCAAGGCCATTCTCCTTTTCAGACGCAGACGAGCGTCGTGCAGCAATTTATATAGCGCATTTCGATTGGTTTTCATGCGCCTGGCTGCTTCCTCCATGGGGACATCCTCCAGACCAAGCAGGATCAAAGCCTGACGTTGTTTGGGGGTCAATTCCTGCTCCAGGATGCGACGGACCCGGGCAAGCATGTCCTTGCGCTCCGCCGACGTTTCGGGCGAGACTTGGGGATCCGCCAGCAGACCGGGTGGAGGCGGCAGTTCCTCATTTTCTGTCAATTCATCCAGAGATGCGTCGCGCCAGCGTTTGCGGCGCAGTTCGGTCAAGGCGATGCGAATAGCGATCTTATGAACCCAGGTGGTGAACTGGCTTCGGCCTTCAAACGTCTCCAGTTGATCGAGCACACGCAGCAAAGTCTCCTGGGTGACCTCTTCGACGAGCGGCTGGAAGAGCGGATCGTCGGAGGGCAGCCAGCGAATTAAGGCATAGGGCAGCCCGCGCTGGAT
>VGNF01000121.1 GCA_016866195.1 Chloroflexota bacterium
TTTCGGAGGGGGTCCAGCCCGGACGTTCAGCATTTGTTGAATCAGATAACAAAAGGTCGACCCCGCGGGTCGAGAACTCCGCCAGTTTGGCAAAGTCCGTTGGCCAGCCGTCCACCGGTGTGTGGTCAAATTTGAAATCGCTCATATGAACCACCAGCCCGGCAGGTGTGGTGATCCCCAATCCGACGGCATCCGGTATGGAATGGTTGACGTGGAAATATTCAATAGTAAAGGGACCGATTTTGCTCGTTTCCCCTGCCTGAATGGTTATGATCTGGGCTTTATGCTGGGCATTATTCCGCAGCAGCTTGCCTTCGATCAGTCCGCGCGTCAATGGCGTGGCATATATCGGTACTGGGATTTCTGCGATCACATGATGGACGGCGCCTATATGATCCTCGTGGCCGTGAGTGATGATGATGCCGAGCACCCGATCTGCGCGCTTGGTCAGGTAATCGAAATCCGGGATGATGTAATCGATCCCCAGCATGTCGTTTTGTGGAAACATGATGCCCGCGTCGACGATGATGATCTGCCCGTTGGTCTCGTAGGCCATCATGTTCTTTCCCACCTCTCCAAGCCCCCCGAGTGGAATAATTCTTAATTTGTTCTTCCTGCTCATTGTAATTCTAGAAACCTCCAAAGGGTTGAAATGATTGAACCGCAATAGCGGTTAAAGTCAAAAGAAAAGGACTCCCGCTGACTTGCTCGCGTGAAGCCCTGCGACTCTTTCACGATTGTCCTTGTAAAACAAACTGCCACAGAATGGCAGTGAAAGTCAACCAAAACTCGCCCGAGTATAGCAGGAGCTCTGCAATTTGTAAAGGAATCGGCGGATTCGAATTGTCTGGAGACCCTAGCTCACAGTTTTTGCCATTCTAAGGGTGGATTTCGTTGGCTCATTGTATTCGACTCTCTCCATCATTCGCAAAATTGACAATCCAGATCATCTCCTGTAAACTAATCCGATGGATATCGACCTGGATCTGTACCGGCATGAGGTGCGGGTATCGGATAATCCCCTGGTGCGTCTCTCGGCAATCGATATATCGCCGGAACGTCCAGGCCGTACAATCGTCTTTATTCATGGATTCGGGGGTATGGCCTCCCAGTGGCAATACCAACTGCAGAAGTTTGCGATGGATAATCGCGTGATTGCACTGGATCTGCGCGGACACGGACTTTCCGACCGCCCGTCGAGTGGATACGACATGCCATCGATCCTCAGGGATGTTGAGTCTGCGCTGTCGAAATTAAAGGCGGCTGCGCCATTCGTTCTGGTCGGCCATTCCTATGGCGGGGCGATCGTGACCGAATACGCGCTCCAGCATCCAGACGAAATTGAAAGGCTGGTGTTGGTGGCCACGGCGGGTGAATATAAACTCAAGGCGCTTTTCAGACTGGGATTGCATCTGCCCTCACCGATACTAAGAATGATCGACCCGTTTACGCGAGCCTGGTTGCACGGGCCTCCGCACGCGCTGAAGCAATTCTACCTTACCAATCTCTCCCGCTGGTCTGGATGGGATCGGTTTTCTCGCCTGAAAGTTCCTGTGCTGGTATTGAGAGGATCTCGCGATATTGTCTTTGAAAAACCCATGTTCGAAAAGGTGGCTGGATCCATTCCAAACTCAGAGGAGGCGGATATCGGCGCATCGGGTCATATGGTCATGCTGGAACGCCGCGAGGCGGTTGACCGGGCAATTGCTCGATTCTTAAAGGGGGAGTCGCAAAAATCCTGGCGCGAACCGGCATCCAGCGAAACTCGATCTCACCGTGATGATCTTAAGCAAGAACGAGTCTGGCTTGCACATTACGATGATGGTGTTCCATATACACTCGATATTCCGCGAATTCCCCTGCACCATCTTCTGCGATCCTCTGTCCGTCGTTTCCCCAACCGGCCGGCAATTTTCTTCGAGGGAGCGCGTTTTTCCTATCGCCGTTTGAATCACGAAGCCAATCGTTTTGCCAACGCCCTTCAGGCGCTGGGTTTGGGAAAGGGGGCACGCGTCATTCTGTTGCTGCCCAATATTCCCCAAATGGTTGTAGGATACTTCGGTGCCCTGAAAGCGGGAGCCACAGTGGTCTTAATTCCGCCGATGAGCGAGCCCGAAGACCTGGTACGGCAGATTCAACATGCCGATGCGAGTGTTTTGGTGACCTTGACCACCTGGTCTGGAAAAGTCAGACAGGTCCAGGCGGAGGCGCGCGTGCCGCATGTGATCCTGACCGATCCGGCCGATTATCTTTCATTTCCCAAATATGCCGTGTCTCGCTGGAGAAACCGGGGATTGGGTTTTCCGCGGTCGCTGCGGTGGCGCCGTTGGATGGCATCGCAAGGGTGGAAATCTCCCACGGTGGATGTGTCGCCGGAGGATCTGGCGGTTATTCAATTCACCGGAGGCACCACGGCCCAATCCAAGGGAGTCATGTTGTCTCATCGCAATCTCGTAGCGAACGCACTGCAAACCCGTCATTGGCTTCCCAAGGCAGAGGAGGGTCGGGAACGGTTTCTGTGCGTCGTCCCCATCTTTCACAGCTACGGGATGACTACCGCGTTGAATGTTCCTGTATCTGTTGGCGCGGCGATGATCTTGAAACCGCAATTTCAAATCCTGGACGTTTTAAAGACCATCAAGCGCTATCGTCCCACGATATTTCCCGGCGTGCCGACCATGTTCGTCGCGATCAATGCCTTTCGCGGCGTGCGAAAATTCGGGATTCACACCATCAAGGCATGCATTAGCGGATCCGCGCCCCTGCCGGTGGAAGTGCAGGAGGCCTTCGAGAAACTCACCAAGGGGAAACTTGTGGAGGGGTATGGGTTAACCGAGGCAGCGCCTGTTACGCATGCCAATCCCATGGAAAAAGTGAGGAAAGTGGGCAGCATTGGGGTTCCGTTGCCCTCCACGCAAGCGGCGGTGGTCGATCTGAAGACCGGTCGGAAGGAGGTTGAACCGGGGCAAATCGGAGAATTGGCCGTTCGCGGTCCACAGATCATGATGGGCTACTGGAGAGAAGAATCTGCCACCCGAGAGATCCTTCTGGATGATGGGTGGCTTTTGACCGGGGATGTGGCGCAGATGGATCAGGACGGTTTCTTCCGCATCATCGCACGCAAAGCCGATATGTGGTATTCGGAAAAAGCCGGCAAGGAACCGGCCTTTCCACGCGATGTGGAGGAGGTCATCTATGAAATTCCTCAGGTCAAGGAGGTCGCTGTGACGGCAGTCGCCGGGCATCCCTTTGCGTTTGTGATTGCCTCCAGGGACAAGCCCAGCGCCGAGTCGGTCATCGCCTATTGTAAACGACGCCTGCCTCCGCATTTGGTGCCGCGCTTTGTGATCTTCATGGAGGAGTTTCCTCGAACCTTCATCGGTAAGGTGTTACGACGAGAATTGGCGAAACGATATGAAAAACACGTTGCAGGTGAGTGAATCTGCCGGAACGCAGTTTGCCTATCCCCTGGTGAATTTTGTCCGACGCGGCAAGGGATCGCCGGTTATCCTTGCTCATGGACTGGCTGCATCCCTGCATGACTGGGATGATTTACTGCCGGAATTGGAGGGGGTCGGCTTCTCCGGTTTTGCACTCGATTTGCTGGGTCATGGTGAAAGCTATAAACCATTTTCCCCAAATGAATACACCGTTGGGACCGTGTTCGACCATTTTTCCACGTGGATCGATTCCCTGCTTCTCCAAGAGCCGATGATCCTCGTGGGCCATTCCCTGGGGGGAGGATTGTCCTTGATGTACGCGCGCGCTTTCCCGGAGCGGGTGCGTGCGATCGTCCTGATCAATCCCTTTTACGATCTAAAGCAATTGCCTTCCGTCCTGCGTGCATTCTTCCGCCGACCCTTGATGAATACCCATCTGATCGAAAGGACGCCCTACCGCTTGTTCCGAATGCTGGTGGATCTCTCCAGTTTCAATGTTCAACTCGGCCATCGTGAGACTCATCTTCTACCCGAACGGGTCCGCGAGCAAACCGCTTTGGATTACAAGCGGGCGGCACCGGGCATCTACAATATCCCGCGCACTCTTCCTGGACTAGCTGATGACCTACCTCAGATACACCATCCTGCGCTGCTTATTTGGGGGGATCGTGATCAAACCCTTGCCCCCGAATCCTTTATCGACCTGACCCGGCGATTGCCGAATTTAAAGTCCTGGTACTCTTTGCCGGCCTGTGGACATGTACCTCATCAGTGTCATCCCCATACCTTCAATCCCCATGTGCTGGATTTCTTGAAAAGCATCTAACCTGCCGATTGGAAGAATTGAACTAACCGAATTCGCGTCAATCGCCAGAACAATCTGCGCCAGGTTTTGTTTGCCCGTTTCAACTCCTGGGGAGAAATCGGACTTGGACCATAGGATTCCAAGACATATAGTCCTATGAGATACTTCAACTCCGAACGCGCAATGTTGATCAAGGGAGAATTTGACGGGAGCTTTTTCAAAATTTCTTCGCAAAACCTAGATGGGGTTTCATGGAGTGGCGGATCCGCATAGATCCAGGTTCCCAATGCACGCAGATGGTGATATATCCGATAAATCGACTGGTCGAGGATCGTCCATCCCCGTCGATGGAGATACACCGAAAAGAACAATGGAATAGCGGTCGTGGCAATCCAAAGGGTGCGATGGGATGAGGCTGCCGGAAACCGTCCATTCCTCTGGAACGATTCCAGCATGCGCTGGTGGCTCTCCCTCCGTTGGGATAAATCCAGGTCCGGTTCACCCATGTCGATGACGGATTGCCTCGAAAACGGGGGCAGGTTCCCTGTCGGCTCAAATTCAATCCACCCCACACCGCTGAAATACACCTCCACCCAACTGTGCGCATGCCGCTCCCGAACCAAATAGGTTGCCGAGACGGGATCGTACTCTCCATTTGCGTACCCGACGACCAGCCTTGCCGGCAGGCCCGATGCTCGTGCCAGAACCACCATGGAGGTAGCGTAATAATCGCAATAACCCGTTCGCGATTCGAACAGAAAGTAATCGGAGATTTCACGATCCTCGGGAGGAGGTCCGATTTCCAGGGAATATGGGTATGACCTCAAATGTGACTCGATCGCACGTGCTTTATCATAAGGATTATCGAATTCAGAAGTAAGTAGCTCCGCCAGCTCAAGGACTCGGTCCGGAATGATATCGGGCAAGGCTAAGTACATGTCGGATATTTGGTTTGGATAATTCGCGGAAGTTGCACGCAGGTAATTCTGGGTGACAACCGGCACGAGTGAATCAGCGGTGTATGCCTTTTGGCCGGTCAAGGCTCCAAGCATATCCACTCGGAGTACCGGCTCCACTCCGGGATTCAGTGATTCGGGGGAGACCCGCCATTGCGCACGAAACGGTTGATCGTTTTGGACGAGCAAACCTGCCCAGTACAATCGCTGATCCTCTGGTTTGATCTTCTCGACTTGTTGATGGAAGATCTTGTAATTAAAGTCGGGCAGATCGATGATCGTTTCATTTGCGGAATAACCCCTGTTCGTCACAGACGAAGTCGCCCAACCGTATCCGTCATAAATGTCGTAGGTCAACCACCGCCAGTAATGCTTTGGAATTTGGATTTGGATCAATTCCTTGTCAGTCGCCGGTATTTCGCCGGTTTGGACGGTGAATACCAACGACTCGGAGAGAGAGGGATCCATACCGATCAAGTGCTGCCGCGGCAGGCTGCTTGAGGCAAATTCCACCGGGATCATTCGTTCCAACCCAAGCGTCTCGCTGAGGCGATCTTCAGTCGAAGATTTCTCAATAGCTTCATTGATGGGGTTAACCGGAATGAACCCGGCACCAATAGAGAGGGCCAGCGCAAGCAGGAAGACGGAAGATAACGATTCTTGGAATGTCCTGGTCTGAACATGCGTTGCACGCGTGAATCGGAAATGCCCTTGGATTGTTCCGATCAAGGCGATCCACGCAGCCATTTCAATTTGCAAAGACAATGGGCGTTCATTTGTGTAGTACAAGATGAAGGCATGCAATCCGGCGGAAGGAATCAGGGCGAAAAGGGGTTTTCCACGGCTCGCCCACCATCCGGCACAGGCGGCTGTCAGGAGCACGGGGATATCCCACAAAGCCTCACGCACGGACGGGGAAGTGGATCCACCCTCCAAGACCTGACGGATCTTCGCAAGAAATCCTTCCGCCTCGTGGGAAAATTCCTCGAAGTGGATACGGATGATCGAAAAATCGATAGGCTCGCGGTTGACAAACTGTGTGATCGCCTGCATCTCGAACCTGGGAAATGAAACTGCGATTTGAAGGAGTGGTTCGTGAAGTCGGGCTGATGTGGTCGTAAACAGGCCAATGCCAATCAGGATCATTGCGAACCAGGAACGGCTCGTGGTCACTCCGTATCGTCCCAATGTGTAAGCGGCAATTACACCAAACAGCCATATGGGTGTAAATAGTGCCTGATCCACGCCTCGCACTCCGGATTTGATTCCCCAAACCATCGAGGACAATGCAATCGAGAGCAACAATAAGGCGATCCAATCCAGTGATGTGAAGCGGGTTTTCATCTCAATCGTTAATTGGTACGACCTCCCCGGCGGGGGTCATTTTCCACTTCCACGCGTCAGTCTTTATTGCAGGCGTGTTTGGGATCTTGATCATGCCGCGGCGGATCGCATAACAGGGAACGCCTCGCCCTTGAAGAGTACCCAAAGCAGATTGGATCGAACCCGATCCTCCATAGGATTCGGCATCGAACAGCAAAATGGTCGGCGTCAGCCCTTGTCCCATCAGGGATACCAGGGATGCCAACCAGGCGAGCGACATATTCGAAGTGATTACGATCAGGCTGTTATGACTTCCAAGAGAAGACCCTGCCTTTTCGAGTACCTTGGTAAGAGATTGCGAAGCGGGTCGTGCAATGGCCAGGGCTTGCATAATTTTCCAGCGTTGAGCTTCGCCTTTTTGTGGGGGCAGCCATGTCACGACTTCGCAGTTTCCCGCGAGACCAACCGGTTTTCTGCCCTGCAAACCCACACTTGCCAACGAGGCAGCCAGTGTTACGCTCTGTTCTTCCAGCGATTCATCCCCGCTTCCAACCATGAAATTCTCATCCAGGTCAAGGATGATCCACCATCCGGCTTCCGGGGTGCTGTCCATTATGCGAACGTGCAATTTGTCTTTACGGGCGGTGGTTGGCCAATGAATTTGCTTGCGGGTGTCGCCGGTCACATATTCACGAACGGTCGAGGCATGGACGGATTGTTGGAAGGCGAGCCTCCTGTGTGGACCATCGCCGCTGGATCCGGTCGGGGAAATCCGAAATGGAGGTAGAGGTGCGATGCGCGGCAGGACCAGGATGGAAGTCGAGCGTCGTAGGTGGACAGTCGCCTCGAATATCCCAAACGGGTCCTGTAGATGAATATGTGCGTCTCCCAATTGGTATATTCCGCGCCTCTCGCAAATTGCCTGCACCGACCACTGGTCGAACGATCCCGCGCGGACGCCTGTGGAGCGGCTGGCGATAAAACCCGGCAGCGTGGAATGATCCTCAACCTCGACGATTGGAGCGGAAAGGTTCGTTGGGTTTGTCAGGGTAAGTCGTTCTTCGATCTGACCTCCTGCCTCGATCCACCCGAGACGCGATTCCCGGCGCAGTTGCAGGTTTCGACTGAGAATCGAGGTCCAGATGAATGATCCCGCAAGAAGTCCCAGGAATGGAACGATCAGGATCAACCAGATACGGGAGGGTTCCAGAAGCTGCAATCCAATCAGGAGCACAGTCAATACCGGCAGCAGCGGCTGTTTC
Organism: Chloroflexota bacterium; assembly: GCA_016866195.1. Taxonomy (GTDB): domain Bacteria; phylum Chloroflexota; class Anaerolineae; order Anaerolineales; family Villigracilaceae; genus VGNF01. Next base: position 7,787 of record VGNF01000121.1, read on the forward strand.
AGACGTATGCGCAGCATGTCCCGATTATATCTTCGGCAAAAGATGAGAAATCTCCCGACCAATTGAACCCATGTCCTGCAGGTCGAAATTCATCCGACTTCCGCCAATCTTAAAAAATAGAATATGGGAAAATTTTAAGGATCACCTGAAACCAATGGCCTCTTGTACGCGCGTGGTGGATATGTTAAAATGGCGCACGTTTTGACCACATGTACGGGGACGACAGGCGATACTGCCCATATGTGGCTGTAACATTTGTTCTAGAATTGGAGCCCGGGAAATGCGCTGTCCGTACTGCAAGCATCATGACTCGAAAGTGCTGGATACCTCCCACGACAGCCACGGAGGGATTCGGCGCCGACGCGAATGTCTGAAGTGCCGCCAGCGGTTTAGCAGTTATGAGAGGCCGATCCTCGCCACGCCGTTGATCGTCAAACAGGATGGCACACGGGAGGAGTTCGATCGCGAAAAGCTGGCGCGCGGAATTCGCATCTCCTGTGCCAAACGGCCGGTGTCGGCCGCAGATATCGAGCGCATGATCGGCCAGGTCGAATCACAGCTTCAGAAATTGGGCAAGGCGGAGGTTTCCTCGCGCGTGGTCGGAGACATGGTGATGGAGACGCTCAAGGAGACGGACATGATTGCCTACGTTCGTTATGCGATCGTCTACCTGGGATTGGATGACTTGAAATCCATCCGAAAAGAAATCGATCGGTTGCTGGAGGACTGAAAAGTCGGGTTATTGCTCCCTCATCGGCAGGAGAGAGCCCTTTTGTGTTTCATGGATGAATTTATAGGAGAGTGTTGAATGGTTACCAAATCGGCGGATGCCAAATCGAAGCATGGATTGCTGCCCACGCCTTCCATGCCCAAAGGACTTTCGAAAGCTGTGCTGACGGACAACGCTCGCCAGGTGCTGGTGAAGCGCTATGTTCGTCGGGGGTCTGACGGCAAACCGGCCGAAACAGCGGAGGAGATGTTCTGGCGCGTAGCGTATCACGTGGCCAAAGTGGAGCAGGTTTGGGGCGCGGATGTGAACCAGCGCACGGTCGAGTATTACCATCTGCTTTCCAGCAAGAAATTTTTCCCGAATTCACCCACTTTTACCGGCGCAGGAACCCCTCTAGGGCAGCTGGCGGCATGTTTCGTATTGCCGATCACGGATGATATGGGCAGGGATAGCGCCGGCATCTTCCAAACCCTGCGCGATGCCGCTTTGATCCAACAGACAGGGGGAGGCAACGGGTTTTCTTTTTCCCGATTACGTCCGAAGGGATCGTTTGTCAAAACTTCCTCCGGTCAGGCGACCGGACCGGTGGGATTCCTGCGCGTCTACGATAACGCCTTCGGCGAAATCGCACAGGGCGGCACGCGGCGGGGCGCCAATATGGGTGTGCTGCGCGTGGATCACCCCGATGTGGAGGAGTTCATCGAGTGCAAGACCAATGAGAATCACATCACCAACTTCAACATCTCGGTTGGGATCACGGATGCCTTCATGCAAGCTGTGCGGGACGACAAGGAATGGGAATTGAGATTTCCCGATGTGCAGGATATGAAGACGCACGGATTCCGTGGGACCCTTGAACAGGCTGAACAAACTGGCATCAAGGTAGCCATCCACAAGAAGGTCCATGCCCGCGAATTGTTCAACAAAATCGTGAGGCAGGCGCATCACAACGGGGAGCCGGGCGTGTTGTTCCTAGATGCGGCCAATCGCGATAATCCGGTTCCGCACCTGTATCCGCTCGAAGCGACAAATCCATGCGGCGAACAGTGGCTTGGACCGTATGAGAATTGCTGTCTGGGCTCGATCAATCTAAATGAGCATTGCGGATCGAGACACACGGTCGATTGGGAGTCGCTGCGGCAGAGTGTGATCACCTCCACGCGCTTCCTTGACGATGTGGTGGAAGCCAATGCGTATGTCCCGGCGGTTCCACAGCTGTTTGAAGCAGCTCATCGCGCCCGGCGGATTGGTCTGGGCGTCATGGGTCTGGCGGATATGATGTATCACATCGGTGTTCGCTATGGATCGAAGGAGGGTCAGGAATTCGGCGCACAGGTGATGGAATTCGTACGATATCACGCGATGCTGGCCAGCATCGACCTGGCGCAGCAGCGTGGTCCTTTCCCTGCCATAGAGGGGAGCATCTACGACATGGATGACATGCGATGGACCCCGCCGAAGCCGCAGGCAAAATATCGGAAAGACTGGGGCCGGCCCGAGGTCAGGTGGGAGACGGTCGTGGATGGGATCAAAAAGCACGGCATCCGCAACGCGGCGCAGACTACTGTCGCCCCGACAGGAACCATTGCCACCGTAGCCGGCTGCGAGGGATACGGCTGCGAGCCGGTCTTTGCCCTGGCTTATATTCGTCATGTGAACGACAATGGCACGGACCTGAAACTCACCTACGCCAGCCCGCGCTTCGAAAGCGCATTGGCGGATCTCGGGATGGGCGAGGAAAAGCGGCAGGAAATTCTCGACCAGATCCTGCACGATGGAACCTGTTTT
>VGNF01000122.1 GCA_016866195.1 Chloroflexota bacterium
AGAAAGGCCGCCGCCGCCCTCCATCAGGGCCATGGCCTGGCGGCCTCCATGGGAACCATAAAGTCAATCAACGGCCAATGACGATGATCGCGAGAACCAGCCCGAAGAAGATGACGCTCAATACGATGGTCACCCAGAACAGGATTCGCTCGATTCCGCGCCGGGCGGTAAACACGCCGCCAGTATCGGCTCCGGTTAATCCCCCCAATCCTGCACCTTTGCTCTGCAGGATGACGCTCGCGATCAACCCTGCGGAGGTTATAATCAATGCAATTTCCAAGAAATCAGCCATTCGTTCCGCCTCCTTTATAGCGGGCAAATTATACCTGTTCGGAAAGGTAATCGTCAACAAGGGGTCCCTGGGCGGGTGCGGGATCGTTCCCTGAAAATCGATCATCCAGCCGGACGGACACCCATTCGATGAGAGAGCCATGCACGAAATTGTGATCAATCTTCACATGCATACCCGCTATTCCGATGGCACAGGGACTCACGCAGAGATTGCCGCGGCTGCCTTAAAGGCCAATGTGGAGGTGGTGATCGTCACGGATCATAATGTCCTGGTGCACGGATTCGAAGGATATTACCGCGGAAAGAAGCGGAACGTTCTGCTGTTGATCGGTGAGGAACTTCACGATCAGGCGCGAGCGCCTCAGAAGAATCACCTGCTAGTGTTGGGGGCCTCGCGTGAGCTGGCCATGCTTGCCGATGATCCGCAGCACCTGATCGATGCAGTGCGTGACTCCGGGGGGCTGTCCTTCATCGCCCACCCCATTGATCCGGCGGCTCCGGCGTTCAACGAAACCGATATTTCGTGGGAGGATTGGTCGGTGCAACGGTACACCGGAATTGAGATCTGGAATGGTTTAAGTGAATTGAAGACGATCATCCCTTCGAAAATGCATGGGGTTTTCTATGCCTATTTCCCCGCCCTGGCTGCCCACCGGCCCATTTCGGCCGCTTTGGAGAAATGGGATGAATTGCTGAAGAACGGCAACCGGGTGGTCGCCATCGGAGGATCGGATGCGCATGCCCTGCACATGCGCATGGGGTTTCTGCATCGTGTGATCTACCCATACGAGTTTCATTTTCGTGCAATTAACACGCATGCCATACTATCCGCTCCGTTGAGCGGTGAATTGAGTGCGGACAGAAAGATGGTCTATGAAGCCCTCGCCCGGGGGAACTGTTTCATCGGCTACGATCTACCGGCTTCCACCCGGGGATTTCGCTTTACCGCCCAGGGGCGCGATCGGCTGGCGACGATGGGGGATGAGATCCCAGCCAAGTGGGGTGTGACGCTGCAGGCAAAGTTGCCCCGTCATGCGGAGATCCATCTCCTTCACAATGGCGAAGTGATTCGTACCTGGAAGAACCAGATGATCTGCACGCACATCACCACCGAACCGGGTTCGTATCGCTTGGAGGCGTATAGGAGGTATTTGGGCAAAAAACGGGGGTGGATTTTCAGCAATCCGATCTACGTCAGATAGGAGGAGAGGAATTCACCAACCGGCGAATGTCTTCGGCATTCTCCTGTTCCAAAGCCCGGGTCGCCACTTGTCGAGCGTCCGCCATGGACCATTTTCGAATGATTCGCTTGACGCGCGGGATCCGCGCAGGCGACATGCTCAATTCATCGATCCCCAAACCCAGGAGAATCGGGACGGCCTCCGGATCGCCTCCCATTTCTCCGCAAATTCCGACCCATTTCCCGCGAGCATGAGCGGCTCGCACCACCTGGTCGATCTGCCGCAGGATCGCCGGGTGACAGGGATCGTTCAGGTGAGCCAGACGCTTGTTCCCCCTTTCGGCTGCCATGGTGTATTGAGTCAGGTCATTCGTGCCAATACTGAAGAAATCCACCTCGGATGCAAAGCGATCCGCGAGAATCGAAACGGAGGGAATTTCCACCATGATGCCGATCTGGAACCTTACCATCATGTCCGTTCCAGACGATGACAATTCTTCACCGGCTTGTTCCACCAGATTCTTTGCCCTCCGGAATTCGTCGAGGGTCGCGATCATTGGGAACATGAGTCGCATGTCATGCCCTTATGCGGATTGCAGCAGGGCGCGCAGATGCGATTTGAATTCGTCCGCATGTTCGAGGGATATTCGGATGGATCGATCCATTGGGCCTGACTTGGCTTGGATGCGCATGAGGATTTCGATCACCCGCCGTCCAAACCCGAGGCGGCCGGAATGCCCTTCCACTCGCATGGCATTAGAACTTCCCCGCGAAGTCGGAGTCGATCAAATCTCGCAGTGTCTCGATTGCGATTGTTTCATCCTCCCCCTCAGCGGCCAGTTCAATTTCGTGTCCTTTTTCAACCCCCAGCGTCAGGATACTGATAATACTCTTGGCGTCCACGGGAGGGGTATTGCGCGTAACGTTTCTCACCTGGAGACTGGTCTTGAATGTCGAAGCGGTTTTGACAAATTCGGCTGCCGGGCGGGCGTGTAACCCGACTTCGTTGATTACCATCAAGGTGATCTTCTGCATATATTCCTTCAGGTCAGCATTGTTGTAATAACAGCCACAGCTTCCGAAGTGCTGCCGGAGTTTGACAAGCCGTCCACCAGTCTTGGGGATTGGATGAGCCTCATCAGCTGCTGGATCATTTCCACCTGTTTTTCCTTTTCCTTGATCGCCAGTAGAAAGACGACGTGGACTTCGAGAACTGTCGACCCGTCCGTGCCCATTTGCACAAAATGCACGGGGGACTTCAAGGCTCCAATACAAATCCCCGAATGGTTTACATGGTCCGGATCCGCATGTGGAATGGCAACTGCCAGGGGTTGTGTAGGAAGGCCGGTGGGGAATGTCTGCTCCCTGTTCCATACGTCTTCGGCAAATCCGGGTGAGACGGTGCCGGTCCTCTCGAGGGCTGTGGATAAAAGGCTGATCGCATCCCTTGCGTTCACAGCCGGCACATTGACCAGGACATGTTCAGCCTTGAGCAGATCACCGAATTGATATTGCATGGGAGAACCCTATTCCGAAGCGGCGGTTCGCAGGGAGGCCATATTCTGTGCAATTTTCCCGTCTTTGAATACCGCCCGGCCGATGACCAGTGTATCGGCTCCGGCGGATCGGACCTGGGATATGTTGTCGATATTTATGCCTCCATCGACCACCCATTCGATCCCCTTCATGGTTTCATCCTGTTTGCCTGTGCGTACCTTTTCGAGAGCTTCGGGTAGAAACGGGCAGTCGGGGACTTCGGGTTCGGTTGTAAGGACAACAATGAAAGAAAGATAAGGAAACAGGAAGGAAATATCAGGAATGGACGTCCCAGGGTTAAACGCTATTCCGGGTAAGGCTCCAAGTGAGGAGATCTGGCGAAGAACCCGCCGCGGATATGCACAGGCCTCGTAATGGACCGACACCCGGTTGGCTCCGCCTCTGACGATCTCAGGCAGGATCCATTCAGGATTGACCATCATCAGATGGACATCAAACGGTAGATCGGTGTACGGGCGCAGGTCCGGGATCAGTTTGGCACCCAGGGTCATCACGGGTACAAACGATCCGTCCTCGAGATCGAAGTGAATGTGATCGGCCCCTGCTGATTCCAGATCCCGAATGACCTGTTCAAGCTGGTGTAATGGTGCAGCGGCGAGCGAAGGAGCGATCTTTACCGGCATGCCTCATTTCTCCCGATCCAATTGAATCCCCAGCTCTTTCAGTTGCCTTGCGCTGTTGTGAATTAAGTCGCGCTCCGATATCAACCCCTGGATATTCTTGAGCGTCGTTCGCCGAAGGGTCAGGCCGGTTGCGGTGGCGATGAATGGAAATTTGCTTGCAGCCAGCGCTTCCTCCCAGGCGAGATGGACCTCCGAGAGTCGTAACCGACGAGGAGTGTGACCTGCTTGCTGCAAAATCTGGTTGATCAAGATATCGCGCATACGGCCGAGATTCTGCCAGGAGAGCAAAAGCACCAAGCCATACAGGACGATGATCGTGTTGATCCACAGGGAATTGTGAAAATAGAAGTCCAGCAACGCGGGTCCCCAGACTCCCGTTTTCGATTTCACCCATTCAAACAAACCCATTCATCCTCGGTTCTGCAGAGTACTGCGTAATTATCTAAACCAGAAGCGTCAATTTTGCCGTGATTTTGGCACAATCCAGTTTAGGTATTTATGCAACGAGCAGTAATACTTCCCACGCATCGGGAGCCTTTATTGAAAAGGCTCCCGACGTTCATGCCTGCCTTATTTCTTAGCTCCAAACAACTTCTCAAGGTTGACGCTGCGTTTAAGGTAATACAACCCAACCACCAGAAGCAGGCTGACGATTACGGCTATCGCTGCAGGGGTCTGGAACAGGTAATACAAGCCATAAGAGGTCGGAATGGCTGCATCACTCATGACCGTGTAGGTGGCGTAACCGGTGGGGATATCCAGACCAAGCGAGCTGGTATTGACCAGCTGGGTGACGCCCGGGGCGAGCAATGTGGTGAAGATCAAACCAATGCCCATCACGATCACACCCAGCAGGGTGGTCAGGATCACGTCTCCTGCGACGAGCGGCGCGAGCATGGCCGCTACGAATACCCCATCGGCAAGGTCGATGAATGGGAGGGTGCGGTTGCCGAGCGGGGAGAGTGCCAGGGCGAGCAGAATCTCCAGGGGTACCAACAGCAAGCCAGCCGCGATGACGGTCGAGTTCCCCGCCAGAACGGCCGAATCCAATCCGATGTAGAACTCGCGTCCTTTAAAGCGCTTGGTCATGTATTTGCTTGCGGCCTCGGCCACCGGGGTCAGCGCTTCGACAAGAATGGACACCATGCGCGGAATAAGCAGCATTACGGCTGCGGTATTGACCGCGGTCAGAATGGCATCCTTCAAGCCCTGACCTCCGAGGATACCAAGCAGGAATCCGATGATGAAGCCCAGTACCATCGGTTCACCGAGCAAGCCCAGTTTTTTGCGGATGGTGTCCGGGTTCAATTTCATGTTCTTGAGGAAAGCCACACGGTTGACCAGCCAGCCAAAGGGCACCGCCAGCAGCATGTAGCCGGCCGATTGAAGGTGGGGGATGGATATTCCCGGCATTTTAAAGTGCTTCTGAATCAGCGGCGCGGACCAGTCTGCGAGGAAGAGCGCAATGACCAAAGTGAGAAGGGCGGCGAAGAGGCCAAGCATGAAGCTGCCGGTCACGAATTGAACCAATGCACCGACAAAGGCCATATGCCAGAAATTCCAAATGTCCACATCCAGCGTCTGTGTCAGGCCGAAGATCAGCAGCAGAACATTGAGCAGGATACCCAGGGGGATGATTAGATTTCCCACCGGTGTGGCAAATGCCAAAGCGGAGGCAGCCGGCCAGCCGATGTCGATGATATCCAGGTTGGTGCCCGTGTTCGTGGCAAAGGTCTGGCCGATTGTGCTTACCGTGGACCCCAGCCCCCCTACGGTCAGGAAGATTCCGACAAATGCGACCGCGGTCATCAAGCCGCTGCGGATCGCGCTGTCCCATTTCTGACCGAGGATGATGCCGAGCAGGGCAATCACCACCGGCAGGGCGATCAGAGGGCCAAGTCCGTTCAAGAACTCGCCGATTGAAGTGAGAATGCCTTCCATTGATTTTCTCCTTTACGAATCATCTCGCAGGGCGCGCGCCAGGCTTTCGAGGGTCTCGCCCTGCCCGATGCCGGTGATCAATGAAATGCCATTGATCACGGTAGCCAGCCCTTCGAACTCGGGAGGGATCTCCGTGGTTGCAAGGATCACATCCGCCTCCACGCGCTCCGGGGAAAGTTCGGTCACTCGGAATTGCAGCACCCGCGCCTCGATGCCCCTTTCTTCAAGGAAGCTCTCCACCTTCAGGCGCAGCATGGTGGATGTGGCTATTCCTGTGGCGCAGACAACATACACGGTTTTCATGAGGATCCTCCGGTTCGGGCTGTACCAGGAATGAAGATTTGATTGATTTATGATACGTCAAACCTCCTTTCGACACCCAAAGGCCGGTCTGCGAAGACGCGATCGACCTCATGTAAAAGGATTTCAGGAACGAATCGCCTTCACTTTATCCATCAAGGTTTTCACGCGCGCAGAATCGACCGGATTCCAGATGGCGCCATTCCTTTTGAAGGATGTTCCGATTACGGCTCCGTCTGCAATTGCCAATTGTTCGGCGACGTTTTCGATCCGCACACCCGTATTCGCAAACACGGGCGTCTCAGGTACGGCATCCTTCACCTGTCGCAGAGTCTGGGTTGAAGTTTCAGCTCCGGCGATCAACCCTGACACGCACAGCGCATCCGGGCGATTGTTAAATACGGTTGACCGCGCGATGTCGGCGATCTGGCGATTTCCCAGGTAGGCTGCCGACTCGGGGACGATATTAAAGAACAGACGGATCCTTTCCCCGCCGATCGCATGTTGATGACGGACGACCTCGCCGATATTCGTGTTCCACAAACCAAAATCGCTGGCATAGACTCCGGTAAAGATCTCACGCACGAATTGAGCGTTTGTAGCCATTGCTAGGTCGATGGATGCCGCGGGATCCCAAAGAACGTTGACGCCATAAGGAATTCGAATCTCCCGCTTCAACTCTCCCAGGATGGCTGCCATGCTTGCAACGGTGATCGTCTCGACCCGAGTCAAATACGGCAGGCTGTACTCATTGGAAAACATGACCGCGTCCACGCCGCCATCCTGCAAGGCGGATAAATCGATGCGAGCCTGGTCGAGGACCCATTCCATGCCGTGCCCTCGGTCATATTGCGGGTCACCCGGCAATGCCCGCAAATGACACATGCCGATGATCGGTTTGGAGACGCCGAAGACTTCCTTGATCCATGTATACATATCACCTTCTTCAATGGCTACCCCCGGCTCAGATCCACATCCGGGGTGAAGGACTGTGCGATCGATTCGACCAAGTGGACGGTCTGGGCGATGTCCGTCTCATGGCACATCTGGATCGAAGCATGACTGTAACGGTGAGGGATGGAAATCCCGGCGATCACATAGCCTTTATCGTCCAGATACAACTGGAAGGCAGGATCCGTAATTACGCCGACGATGACCTCCCGCTGCAAAGGTATCAGCTCCCTGGCTGCAATCTTCTCGATGAATTTGCGCAATTTTGGGGAGGAGAACAATCCGCCCAGAGTACCGCGCCCGTGAAAGTCCATCATCTTAATCGCCGGACCCTTTCGAATCGCTACTGGATGGAGCGGCTTATCCATGGGTGTGTCCGTGGCTATCGTAATATCCAAGGAAAGGATCGCATGCGGCTTCGTCGCGGTGACGGTCGGCAGGGATCCGCGAATGCTGAACTCCTCGAGCACAGTGAACGAAAACACCAGCGTACATGGAGGACGCCGGATGGAAAGCGACTTGAGCACCTCCAGGAGGATGAAGACACTCACACGGTTATCCAGGGCTTTGGAACAAATCAGACCATCGCCGAATCGATGGTAGTTGGGATGGTACGTGACGGGATCGCCCACTTGAATTCCCGACTGCCCAACCGCCTCCCGGCTGGTCGAGCCGACATCGATGAACATATCGTGCACGGATGGGACCTTGTACTTTTCCTCGGGAGTCGTGATGTGGTGGGATTTTGCGCCCACGTATCCGGGAATCAATTTTCCCTCATCCGTCAGGATATCCATGCGCTGGCCGAGCAGCGATTTCTCCGGCATGCCGCCGACACGCTCGACCCGCAAGAAGCCATCGTCAGTGATATTCCTGACGATCAAACCAAGTTCGTCCATGTGAGCCTGAAGCATCAAGCGGTGTTCCGGATATTTGCCCCCCTTCAGGATTCCGACCACATTCCCAAGATTGTCGACGCTGACCTCATCCACAAGAGGCCGGATCATATCCCGCAAGTAGGCGGTAATGAGATCCTCCCGGCCTGAGACCGCATGTATGGCGCAAAGCGATTGCAGGAGAGTCCAATCAAGTTCCTTCATGAGGATTCTCAACAATATTGAACATGATTAATTTGGGGAAGGGATTCTGAGTGGGATCCCTTCCCCAACATTCGACTATCGCGGTTTAGGCGCCGAACAACAACTTGCCGAGGGTCGTCAGAACCCAGGCGATCCAGTTTCCACCAGAAAGGCCGGTGATTTGAACCGCACCCTCCGGGATGGCATAACCGATATCGGCCGCAATCTGGGTGAGCAGAGGTGCGAAGGCGCTTGAGATGTAGAGAACCATGATCATGATGATGGTACCGTACAAAAGCGAGCGGAAGAAATTCCCCTTGGTCAGTGGCGGGACCATGGCGATGAAGAAGGCAGTTGCCGCGAGATCCGCAGCCGGCAGGGTGTTATTGCCAGGCAGAATGGCGGCCAGGAACAGCGTGATCGGGATCAGCAGGATGGCCGCGGCGATGGTGATCGGGTGGCCGATCAGGATCGCCGAATCCAGACCGATGTGGAATTCACGCCCGGCAAAGCGCTTCTTCATGAAAGCCTTGGCAGCTTCTGAAAGCGGGGTCAATCCTTCCATGAAGATGGCAATGATGCGAGGGATCAACAGCATCACGGCAGCCATTTGGACAGCCACGGTCAGGACCTTCTTGTCAAAACCATAGGCGATTAGACCGAACAGCAGACCAAGGGTGGCGCCCATGACGATCGGTTGGCCGAAGATGCCGATCTTCTTCTGCATGCCTTCGGAATCCCAGTAGATATCGCGCAGGCCGGGGATCTTCTCCACGATCCAGTTCAATCCCTTGATGATCGGCACGCTGGTGACAGCCCAACCTTGAGGGATGGACACACCGGGAATCTTGAAGAAGGTCTGAACGTCCTTGGCGATCCAATCGCCGATGAGCAGGGCGACGATCGCATGGATCGCCGCGGCGATCAAACCCAGAGCCAGGTTTCCGCCGGTCACCAGGAATACCAGGGAGCCGGTGAAGGCATAGTGCCAGTAATTCCACATATCCACGTTGAGCGTCTTGGTCCAATTGAAGAAGAGCATGATCAGATTGACGCCCAGCGCGACGATGAAGACCAGCGAGCCCACCGAGGTTCCAAATGCAATCGCGGCTGCCACGCCCCAACCCACATCCAGTGCGTTGAGTTGGATGCCGGTGGCTTCCACCAGCGCGGCGGTGGCGGGGCCGAGCGCATCAAAGAGCAGGGTGATGACGAGACCAAGTCCGATGAAGCCGACACCGACCGTGATCGCCGATATGAACGCGCGGCTGGTTTTCTGCCCGAGGATCAATCCCAAAATGAAGATGATGATCGGCAGCATGACCGGCGAACCCAATCCGGTCAGGAAATCAAAGATAGCCTTGATGGTTTCCATTTAGCATTCTCCTTATTAGATTGTAATAAACAAAACAGTCATCCTTTTCTCAGCAGTTTTTCGATTTGTTCGATCACCTCCTCTTCTCCAATTCCAGTCAAAAATGGGATTCCATCCACAATGGGTACATTGATATCGAAGGGTACCTGGGCTGTGGAAACAACCAAATCGGCATCCGGAGCCAGCGAAGGCACTTCCGCCACGCGGCATTGGATGGTGTGGATCGAAAATCCGCGATCCTCCAGCACTTCCCTGATCTTCATGGCTACGTGTGTCGAGGTGGCGATGGCTGTGCCGCACGCCACGACGATCTTATATGTCTTTCCGGAAGATCCACTCATCGGCATGATCTAATTCTCCTCGAACAGATTTCTAAAAGTGGTCTCGAACATCCAGATGTCATATTCGTATACATCGTCGAAGGGCGGGGGGACGACCGCCAGCAAATGGAATTTCTTCTTCTCCAGCTGGGTCTTGAACTTTTCCATCACGCTGCCCGGCTGACCGTATTGCGAGTGCACGACGATCACATCGATGCCTTCGGCATCCTTAAGCAGTTCCAGAATCGCCTCTGTTTCCGGAGTCACCGATTCTGGTTCGCAGATCGCCAGGGTGTATTTGCCGTGGGAACCAGAGGCGACATCCACCTGCAGGGATTGTCCGGCGATATCCACCTTCGGCAGGATATAGACATCCTGCTCATCGCGCTTTTGCAGGGCTCTGGCTATGTAGAATCGCAGGATATGGCGTAAGTGAACCTCTTCATAGGCCGGCTTGGGGATTGCCGAACGGAATTCCACATAGGTTTCTGTTTGCGAAGGGGTAACCTTGCTCTGTAGATCCAGTTTGACCTCCATGCCAGTTCTCCTTTTGAAATTTATCCGGACAGAACGACTTCCACACCGGCTTCGCGGATTTTCTCCACGTATTCCCTCGGGGCGTCCTTGTCGGTCACAATTCCCC
>VGNF01000123.1 GCA_016866195.1 Chloroflexota bacterium
GGAATGGGATTGACCGGCGGTTTCACACTGCTGGGTGGGATCGGAACCTCGTGCGCCGCGTTCCTCCCGCAGAACTACGAGAGTATGGCAGGGCTGGTGCCTTTCCAATGGCTATACATCCTGTTCGTCCTGGTGGGCATCGTCCTCGGCGTGTGGGGGATCTGGGCGACGGTCAAGCTCGTGCGCGGCACCACGGATTCCTACCTGACCAGCCTCAAGGTTCTAGCCGCAGGAGTGCTGGTTGGCGGTTTTCACATTTATATGTCGCGTCTGCTGCGCGGGAAGTCCATGCCCGTGGATGCGGTGGTATACGTCACCGTTTTGACCCTGGTCCTCTTCCTGCTCTTCCGCATTCCAGGCATCTGGCAGGGCGTGGACTTCTCAAAGGGCAAGGCGCAGGGAAATCGGCGGGCCGGCGGTGCGGCTGCAATCTTGCTCGGCATATTGACACTCACGATTCAATATACGATGGGGTCGACGCACACCTGGGGCGGGGTGAACTATGCCAACGCGTTTAACACCGCCATGACAGTGACAGGTCTGGCGTTGTTAATGCTGGGCTCCAGCCTCATCATCCGCTGGGATGAATTGCCCGGTTTGGCGAAGAGACCAGAGATCCGGGTGCCGAATATATAAGGAAATCAAAAATTTCGCTCCCCTCATTCATGAGGGAATCTGTTACGAGACCGACGAAATGGTGGGATGACCTGGTCCCACCGTTTCGTCGTTAATGGGTGACAGATGCAGCGCCGCGGAGCAACTTAATAATCGTGCAGGATTCTATCGATGAATTCCCAGCGCCTAGTCTTTGTGTAATCCCCATCCGGTGGGTAAAAATAACGTGCATAATCGCTCCAGTTCTCCGTGATCCCATAGATCGGGTCACGACTGCCATTGGGGAGCAGGTAGCGTTCGATCCTTCCGTGAGCCGTCCGTGATAATTCGTTGTCCCTGCCCCAGCCGCAATACATCACCATCGATTCAGCGAAGTCCTCCTTGCGGTTGAAACGCCAGTTGGCGCCACTGGGCTTGTCCCCATAGAAATACCCGAAAGCATTGCAGCCCGGCTTGCGGCCGTAGCGGCCAGGGATCTGTTCCGCGCCCCGCCGGCCGGCATCCCATCGGCCGGGAATGAAGCGATTGATGAACGAATACAAGCGGCTGGTGAATCCGCCCGTCGCATTTTGAAGTCTCAACGAAAGAGTCCATCCCTGCCGCGCGTCGCACACGTGGGCAAGTTCATGGACGACTGACCATGCCGTTAGCGGATCCTTCTCGCTCAACTCGATTCGATCCCGGTAGGCCAACCCAAGGTGCGAACCAATATCGGTGCGTTCGATCCTCAATCCGCCGATTCTTTGCGTCAATGCCGCCTCGCCCCCCAGCACGCCCGCGAACAGCATGATGGATTTGAACAAAATATCCAATTCCTCGGAAGACCATTGCTCCTCCCGGGGAATAAGCACGTGAACTGCTTCGAAGCGCCGGGTAAGTTCACTCATTGCTCAATTCCTTATTGACCACCGGATCACATCCCAAATTTATCCCCGAATTCTCGCAGCCACTTTCTTCGGAGACGGAAATCCGGGCAATGTCGTTCGACCAATTTCCAGAACCGCCGCGAATGACTCCTGATGCGCAAATGAGCGAGTTCGTGCTGGACGACATAATCGATCACCTCCAACGGGACCTGAACCAGCCGCCAGCTGAAGTTCAATGTACCGTCCGGGCTGCAGGATCCCCAGCGCGTCCGCGCCGAGGTGATCCGCACCTGCCTGGGTTCATATCCCCATTGGTTCGCCAGTCGTTCGACGTGCTCGGTCAGGATTCGTGCAGCCTGAGACTTGTACCAGCGCTCAAAGACAGCCCGGCCGCGCTGTTGGGCGCCGCGACTGAGTGAAAATCCGCCGTTGAACTTGAGCGCCGGGCGCTGCGAATGCACAATGCGCAGTTCATACTCGCTGCCCAGAAAATGAAACTTTTCCCCATCCATGAACCGCTTCTGCGGGACCACAGGGGTGAGTCTCATGCGTTCGCGGGTTCGCTCGATCCACTCCAGATGATCACGGACGAAGGATTCAATCTCGGCGAGTGCCGCCCGCATCGGCGCGCGCACCGTGAGACTGCCGTCGCTTTCCACGATCAACGCGAGCGTCCGGCGCCTGCTCCTTACGAATTTATCGATTTTGGTACCCATGTCGCTCAATCATAATTCACAATGGTGGATTTGGTTGAGTGGAGAGATGGAATTTGCGTTATGATCGTTCCATCCGTCACCCTGCCCGGGAACCCGGTTCCCTGCCAGAACGTCTTGAGCGTTAACGGAGGATATCCCCATGACAGATACTCGAACCACCGGCCCCAGCCCCGTACGGTTTTTGTTGGTCGTCGGGGTGATTCTGTTGCTGCTCGTCGGCGGATATCTTGTGTGGAAATGGGGGTTCCCGCCAGGGGGTTCGATCCCGTTCCTTGCCACTCCCACGCCACTACCGATTGAAGGCGGCGAACCGCAGCCGACCACCGAACCAGGGGAGCCGTATGGCATCGATGTCGAATTGAGCGAAGGGTCCTCCGCACCTCAGGTAGTGGAACCGTTGCCAGTTGCAGCCGGCGACCCACTTGGTCCGGAGGAGATCGAGGCGATTCTGGCGCGCCTACCCGCCCTGGCCTATGATCCGGATGAACAGGTGAGCTTCAATCTGCCGCCGGAAACACTGCCTCCACCGCGTCCCGGCCAGACCATCGCAGAGCCGTTTCCGCCTCTCGAAAGCGAAGTCGCTCCCGGTGCGGTCGCATCGGGGCCTCTCCAGGTGCTGCGCTATGCTCCGGAAGGGGAAATCCCGATCGCGCCGTTCGTCAGCGTGACGTTTAATCAGCCCATGGTGGCTTTGGGGACTTTGGAGGATCTCTCCAGGGAGGATGTCCCGGTACAGATCGAACCCTCGCTGCCGGGCAAATGGCGCTGGCTGGGAACGAAGACCCTTACTTTCGAATATGACTCGGAATTGATCGACCGGCTCCCCAAGGCCACCGAGTATCGCGTGACCGTCCCCGCGGGGACACAGTCCGCGACCGGTGGGATCCTGGCGGAACCAGTCACATGGGCGTTCAGCACGCCGGCACCCAAATTGGTGACGTCGTATCCGGGATCGAATCCACAGCCTCTCGATCCGATTCTTTTCGCGGCCTTCGACCAGCGGATCGACCCGCAGGCAGTGCTGCGCTCCATTGAAGCCTTTGCCGGCAACCAATCCGTCAATTTGTTGCTTGCGACTGAGGAGGAAATCGAGAAGGATGTGCGGGTTGCCGAATTGGCGGAAAATGCCGTCGAAGGACGCTGGCTGGCCTTTCGCGCGACGAAGCCCTTCCCTCCCGAAACGACGGTCAACGTCACCATTGAGCCGGGCACGCCCTCCGCCGAAGGTCCGCTGGTGACGACCGAGGCGCAAGCTTTCAGTTTCTCCACCTACGCCCCGTTGCGCGTCGATGAATATGACTGTTCATGGTATGACGACCGCTGCCCGCCGCTGACCCCCTTCTTCATCCGCTTCAACAATCCGCTTGAATTGTCGAATTTTTCAGAGACCATGGTGCGAGTGACACCGGAAATCCCGGGCCTGACGGTCAATGCCTACGGCAGCGTGATCGAGATCAGCGGCGAGACCCGCGGCCAGACGACGTACACCGTAACCGTATCCGGGCTGGTGCAGGATATCTTTGGTCAGCGATTGGGCCGGGACACGCGTTAGAAAATCAAAGTCGGCAAAGCCGATCCGATCCTGGTTGGACCCGGCCAGACCTTGCTTACGCTCGATCCCGCATCCACCGAGCCTGTGTTTTCCATGTACGCCGTCAATTACTCCCGCGTGGATCTGAAAATCTATGCTGTTCAGCCATCCGACTGGCTGGAGTACAAACAAGCCCTGCGCGCATGGCAGCAGACGGATGAAGATCCGGATTTTCCCGGCCGCCGGGTTGAAAATAAAAGCCTTAACCTGAATATTCCGGAGGATACGCTCACCCAGGTGGATATTGACCTGGATCAGTATCTTTCCGGCGATTACGGCCACCTGATCCTCTTCATTGAGCCGCCAGCGAAGCTGTTCGAATCCCAGGAGGATAAATGGAGGCGGTATTCCCAGACGATCATCACCTGGGTCCAGGTCACGCAGATCGGGCTGGATGCCTACACCGATCACAGTGAAATGGTGGCGTGGACGACGGACCTGCGTGATGGAAGCCCGCTCAGCGGAGTGAACCTCCAGCCGGAGGGGGACGGGCCGGCTGTCCTGACCGGAGGGGATGGTATCGTCCGATTTAACATTCCATCGGGTGCGACCTATCTGGTGGCAAGTCTGGGGGCCGACCGGGCGATTTTGCCGCGCTCATCCTATTATTGGGGTGACGATGGATGGATGCAATACACACCGGTGGATTCATTGAGATGGTATGTCTTCGACGACCGGCAGATGTATCGGCCGGGGGAGGAAGTGCACATCAAAGGCTGGCTGCGCCGCATCGGAGGACGGCAGGACGGTGATGTCGAACTGGTTGGAGGCGGTCTCGGTTCCGTGTTCTATCAGACCGTCGACCCGCAGGGGAACACCCTGGGCGAAGGGCGGGCAAACGTGAACGACCTCGGCGGATTCGATTTTGCCTTCACGATACCCGAGGTCACCAACCTCGGATATGCCACGCTTTCCATGACCGCGGAGGGGCTCGCCGGCAACCTGGATGGGTATCAATATTCCCATTCCTTCCAGATTCAGGAATTTCGAACGCCGGAGTTCGAGGTCGCTGCGCGCAATGAAACGACCGGCCCGTATTTCACCGGCGACCATGCGGTGCTGGCCGTGGAAGCCAAATATTATGCCGGCGGGGTATTGCCGAACGCCGAGACGACCTGGCAGGTGACCACCTCTCCGGGAAGCTATTCACCACCAAACTGGCCGGATTTCACGTTTGGAAATTGGCGCCCCTGGTGGTTCTATGATTATGAAATTGCATACCCGCCGGACGGAGGCGAGACCCAAACGCAGACCTTTACCGGCAGGACGGATGCCTCCGGGACGCAGTATTTGCGTCTCAACTTCAAACCGAGGGGAGATCCGGGGATCGACCCGCAACCTCAAAGCGTTGTGGCGCAGGCCACGGTGATGGATGTCAACCGTCAGGCGTGGAGCAGCACGACCACACTGCTGGTCCATCCGGCGGATGTATACATTGGAATTCGCAGCGACCGCTATTTCGTTCAACGCGGCACGCCGCTCGAAGTGGATTTCATCGTCACCGATCTGGACGGAAATCCAATAAACGGACGTGAGGTGAAGATCACCGCCGCGCGCCTGGAGTGGAAGTTCAAGAAGGGGGATTGGGTGGAAGAGGAGGCGGATATTCAAGCGTGCAGCGTTCTATCCGGGTCCGAACCCGGGACTTGCACCTTCGAGACTCCCATCGGCGGCAGTTATCGAATTACCGCAACCGTCACGGACGTGTCAGGACGGAAAAACCAGAGCAGTTTCACCCGCTGGGTGAGCGGTGGGCAGCAGCCTGCTGCGCGCAAGGTGGAGCAGGAGGATGCAACGCTTATCCCGGACCAGGAAACCTACCAGCCGGGCGAAACGGCGGAGATTCTCGTTCAATCGCCGTTCAACCCCGCCGAAGGCTTGCTGACCGTCAGCCGCAGCGGCATTCTCTACACAACCCGCTTCCGCATCGAGGAAGGCACTGCCACCCTTCGGATCCCGATCGAAGAGGAACATATTCCCAACCTGGAAGTGCAGGTGGATCTGGTCGGTGCCGCGCCGCGCACGGATGATCGCGGTGAAGCCCTCTCAGATGTACCGCCGCGCCCCGCCTTCGCCAGCGGTCGATTGTCGCTGAGTATTCCGCCGTTGAAACGGACGTTATCCCTGCAGGTGACTCCGGATCAGGCGGCGCTGGAACCGGGCGGAGAAACGTCCCTGATCGTGCGGGTTCAGGACGCGGATGGATTCCCGGTTTCGAATGCCGAGCTGGCGGTGGTCGTCGTCGATGAAGCCATCCTCGCCCTTACGAATTATCAAATGCGCGATCCGCTGGATGTATTCTATTCCAACCGACAATCGTATCTCTCCAGCGTTTACGGACGCGCCAGTATCGTCCTGGCGGATCCGCGCGCGCTGGCCGCACAGGCCAATCAGGAGGCCATGGCCAGGGAGGGTATGGTGGCTGCAGATGCGTTGGCCTTCGCACCTATGGGAACCATGACGCCAGGTCTTGTGGAAGCGCCGGCCATGGCGGTGGAGGAGGTGAAATCGGAACTTCAGCAGCAGGCCATCGACTTGCGCACTGATTTCAATCCGCTGGCGACCTTCGCCCCGGCCGTTCGCACCGGCTTCGACGGTCAGGCGCGCATCTCGATTCGATTGCCGGATAACCTCACCCGCTATCGCGTGATGGTCGTAGCCGTGGATGAGAGAGGAGCGCAGTTTGGATCGGGCGAATCGAACATCACCGCACGCCTGCCACTCATGGTGCGGCCTTCCGCGCCGCGCTTCCTGAATTTTGGCGACCGCTTCGAACTGCCGGTGGTTCTACAGAATCAAACGGATGGACCCATCACCGTGGAGGTTGCGGTGCGCGCCAGCAACCTCGTGCTGGAAAATGCCGGCTTGCGCGTGACCGTACCGGGGAATGACCGGGTGGAGGTGCGCTTCCCATCCGCCACGGTCATGGCTGGTACAACTCAAATCCAATTCGCGGCGGTATCCGGAAGGTACACCGATGCGGCCATGGTGGACCTGCCGGTTTACACTCCGGCGACGAGCGAAGCCTTTGCCACTTATGGCGTGATCGATGAGGGCGCGACCGCACAGCCGGTGCAGTATCCCACCGGCGTGTTCCCGCAATTCGGCGGACTCGAGATCAGCACCTCCTCCACCGCCTTGCACGCCCTGACCGACGCGGTGATGGTTCTGGTTGGGTATCCCTTTGAGTGTTCCGAGCAGCTGTCTTCGCGTATGCTGGCGATCGCAGCCCTGCGCGATGTGCTGACCGCGTTCGAGGCGGAAGGCTTGCCCTCCACCGAGGCCATGGAGGCGGCGGTGGACCGCGATCTCGCGCGGCTTCAGGGCATGCAGAATTATGACGGAGGTTTCCCCTACTGGCGGCGAGGGTTTGATTCGATCCCCTTCAATACCATTCATGTAACCCATGCCTTGTACCGCGCCGGACAGAAGGGATTCGATGTACCGTACGACATGCAGCAGAACGCCTTGAATTATCTTCGCGATATCGAAAGCCATTACCCCTCCTGGTACAGCCAGAGCACGCGCTGGACGTTGAGCGCCTATGCCCTGTACGTAAGAAATTTGACAGGTGACCGCGACGCGCGAAAGGCGGAGAATCTCCTGCGCGAGGCCGGGCTGGAGAATCTCTCGCTGGAGGCGATCGGCTGGCTGTGGCCGGTGATCGACGACCCCGCCCAGCTCGAGTCCATCCGGCTGTATGTCAACAACCATGTGGTCGAGACGGCTGGCGCGGCGAACTTCACGACCTTCTACGATGACCAGACCTATCTGCTGCTCAGCTCCGACCGCCGCACCGATGGAATTCTGCTCGAGGCCTTGATGGAGGACAACCCGCAAAGCGACCTGATCCCCAAGGTGGTCAACGGTCTGCTGGCACATCGCAAGAAGGGTCACTGGGGGAGCACGCAGGATAACGTGTTCGTTCTGCTCGCGCTCGACCGTTATTTCAACACCTACGAGGCGCAGACGCCGGACTTTGTGGCGCGCGTCTGGCTGGGTAATACCTACGCCGGCAGCAGCGAGTTCCGCGGTCGAACCACGGATCGTTACGATATTAACGTTCCAATGACCTATGTGCTCTCCGAGACGGCCTACAGCGGGACACAGGATCTGATCGTAAGCAAGGATGGACCCGGCAGGTTGTATTACCGGCTTGGTTTGAGATACGCACCGACAGACCTGGATCTCGACCCCCTGGACATGGGATTTGTGATTCAACGCCGCTATGAGGGTGTCGACGATCCTCAGGATGTGACACAGGGCGGCAATGGCACGTGGTTCATCAATGCCGGCGCGAACGTGAAGGTGATCATTTCCATGGTGGCGGACAACCGCCGCTACCATGTCGCCCTGGTCGACCCGCTTCCGGCCGGCCTCGAGATCGTCAACCCGGCGCTGGCAGTATCGCAATCCATTCCGCAGGACCCGACCAATTTCGATTATCGCTACGGGTGGTGGTGGTGGGGTCCGTGGTACGAACACCAGAACCTGCGCGATGATCGCGCCGAAGCCTTCACACCGCTGCTGTGGGATGGCGTGTATGAATATACCTACTACGCTCGAGCGACCACGCCGGGGACGTTCATCGTCCCGCCGGCCAAGGCGGAGGAAATGTACTCGCCGGAGGTCTTTGGCCGCAGCGGCAGCGACCGGGTGATCGTGGAATAACAGGGCTTCGCGTCCGTTGTCGAGTCGGGTAATTTCTTTATGAAACGCACCTCCCGTCAGGAGGTGCGTTTCGATCCCACTCCATAATCCTTCATCCCCGAACAATGATCCGTGCATCCAGCGCGTGACACCCCTCGCCTTCATGCAGGACCTTTAATGGGTTGATATCCAATTCCCGGATTTCGGGAAAATCCGTCAGCAGCTGGGATAGCCGCAGGATGGCTTCCACGACGGCTGCGGTATCCGCCGGGCGGTGACCGCGCGCCCCTTTCAGAACCGGAAAGCCTTTCAAGCCGGCCAGCATCCCCTCAGCCTCGCGGCGTGAGATCGGCGCGACCCGCACGGCCGTATCTTCAAAGATCTCGACGAAGATCCCGCCCAGGCCGGCCATCACCACCGGACCGAATTGCAGATCCTGCCGCCCGCCGAGGATCAACTCTCTCCCGCCCGTCATCATCGGTTGCACCAACACACCGTCCAGCCTGGCGGACGGATAAGCCTGATGGATGCGTTTCATCATGTCCTCGAAGGCGGTTTCCAGGGCTTGTTCATTGTTAAGGTTCAACTGGACACCGCCCATATCGGACTTGTGGGAGATCTCCTCTGCAATGATCTTAATGGCCACCGGGTAACCGATGGCTGAAGCAGCCCTGCGGGCGTCTTCCACGGTTCTGGCGACCATGCTTTTCACGGCTTTAATGCCATAGCATTCCAGAGCCTGAATGGATTCGGACAACAACAGCTCCCGTCCTTCGCGGGCCGCCGCGTCGATCAAGGCCTTGACCCTGACTTTGTCCACGGAGAAGGATTGCGTTTCCTCTTCCAGACTCATCATTTGTCGGGTGTGATGATAGTGATGGTTGATTTCCATGGCACGAATGGTCTCAACCACCTGGCCGAAGATCGGAAAGGAATAGTTCTGTTTGAGGTAATTGGTCTCCTCGGCGTTCGCAGATAGATAGAAGGCCACCGGCTTGTCATACTTCCGGACCATGTCCATCACACTGCCCAGCAATTCGCGGGTTGCCAGGTTTTCCTTCTCGGAGATGGCCGTATGCAGAAACACCGCTCCGTCCACTCCTTCCAGCTGCAGGGTTTGCTCCAGGATCTGGGCGTATACATCCAGATCGAACAGATCTCCCAGGTCCAGCGGGTTGGTCAGGCGGATCACCGACGCCCGAAAGTGTCTCTCGATCTCCCTCAGAAAACTCCCCGGGAAGGAGGCCAGGTGGAACCCGGAAAGCTCACAGGCATCCGCTGCAATCACCGCGTGTCCCCCCGAGCGGGAGATGATGGCTAGATTCCTGCCCCGCATGGGCGGAAGCTCGAGGATCTTGAGATTGTTGCCCAGCGTGGTTGCATCGTGGATGCGGATGATGCCCGCCTGTTTGAACGCGGCGTCCACCACCTTGTCATCGCTGGTCAGGGATGCGGTATGGGACATGGCGATGTTGTTGCTTAAACTCCCGATGTTGGCTTTGAACGCCAGGATGGGTTTCTTCGAGCGGCGGGCGATCTCCATCAGCCGGCGGCCGTTGCGCATGCTTTCCAGGTAGAAGAAAATCAAGCGCGTCTGTTCGTCTTCGATCAGATGCTCAAGGATATCCTCCGAGTCGATATTGAGCATGTTTCCCACGGATACGAACTTGTTCAACCCGATCCCCTCGTTGGCCATGATATTAAGCGAACTCATTCCCACCCCCCCGCTTTGCATGATGACGGAAACATCCCCGAGCTTGACGAAAAA
>VGNF01000124.1 GCA_016866195.1 Chloroflexota bacterium
AAAACCTGATAGCGGGCGAGGACCAGGAAAGCGATACCCCCCGCGACCGCAATCGGCCAAACAGCACCATGCATGGACTTATCTATGGATGCAATGTTCTCCTCGATAGCTCCCCATTTCCCATATCGCGAAAGAACATGGCTGATTTTCTCCGACACAACCGGCGAGGCGACGATAGCAAAAAGCGGAATGTTGCGAGCCATCAACAGCGCCAGAAGCGCGAATCCACCCAGCAAGAGGATGTGACTGTGATTTTGTTTCCGGTGTATTCCTAAAAACAGGACGAATGCAATGGTCAGCAGAAGCACGAAAGGCCATGTCCCCATTTGCGAAAGGTCGGGGGGCATGGTCTCGACCGTGCGACTCAGGATGTACGTGCTATTGTTGCTGAGTACGGCCTTCCAGTTCCCCCCACCACTCGGTGTTATGAAGGAGGCAGCCATGGAGGTGACTCCGATCACCAGCCAGGTTTTACCGTTTTGGAGAGGGGGGTTTTTTCGGAGAGTTTCCCAAATCCATCCGCCAGTGTACGCCAACCAGGCCAGGAAGCCGAAAACAAATCCACCGTGAGCGTTGGCCCAGATCAACATAAGCAAGGGAAAATGCCACAACCGAACTTTGTCCGCGCGACGGACACGTTCGAGGCGTTCGATCCAAATTGCCAGAAATAAGAATGTAAAAATATGAGGCCGCGGAAGCAAGTGCAGGCTGGAGGCGGCACACGCGAGAGATGCAGCCGCCAACGCGGCGACTGGCATCGCGTTCCGCTTCGCCGAATCCGCATAGACGAACGTGAACGCAGCGGCGATTACGACGGCAGAGAGTAGGATCACCCCATCGAGTCCGGCAATTCGATTTGCAAGGGCAAATCCTACCTGCGTTAGCCACTCGTAGGGCGGGCGGGATTCTCCAGCCCGGGTAAATGAAAACATATCTGTCAGCGGAACGCGCCCCGAATACAGTATGAAATTCCCTAGGGCAAGGTGCCGGCCCAGGTCGCCATCCACTGCCAACATGCGCGGTGCAAACAGCAGGACGCCCAGGTAAACGGCGATGAAGAAAATATCGCGCAGGCGGGGGAGAAGCGTTGTACGCATAAGAAATAGAGCGGTCACATCAAAGTGACCGCTCTATTTTATCGTAACCTCATTCCCCCAGATAATCACGCAGTTTCCGGCGAATGGAAGGATGCCGCAGACGGCTGAGCGCCTGGGCTTCAATTTGCCGGACTCGTTCACGGGTAACCCCCATTTTTCTTCCCACTTCCTCCAGGGTGTATGCCTGTCCGTCCAGCAAGCCGTATCTTAATTGTAGAATTCGCACTTCACGTGGAGGCAGCCCGTTTAACACCTCGCCCAGATGCTCCTTCAGAAGGTTATACGTCGCCGTATCGTCCGGTGGAGGCGCTTCATCGTCTTCGATAAAGTCGCCCAGGACGGAATCTTCCTCGTCGTCAGTAGGAGTTTCCAGGGATAATGGCCGGCGGGCGACCTGGATCATGTTCTCCACCTTCTTTGGGGGCACATCCAGGGCATCTGCCAGTTCCTCGACGCTCGGTTCCCGACCGAGGCGCTGGGTGAGTTGGTGCTGGACGCGCAGCAATTTATTGATCTGGTCCCCCATGTGAACCGGAACGCGAATCGTCCGTCCCTGGTCTGCAATTGCGCGGGTCACAGCCTGACGGATCCACCAGGTGGCGTAGGTGGAAAATTTATGCCCGCGGCGGTAATCGAATTTCTTGGTCGCCCGGATCAGGCCGATGTTGCCTTCCTGAATAAGGTCGAGAAAAGGTACCCCTCGTCCCATGTATTTCTTGGCGACCGAGATCACCAACCGGGAATTGGCTGTGATCAGATGTTCGCGCGCGCCCCAGCCGTCTTCGATCAGCCGGCGAAGATCCAGCCTGCGTTTTGGTACAACGCCCCCATGTGCCAATTCCTCACGGGCACTGCGGCCTTTTTCTATCCGCTGTGCCAGATGGACCTCTTCCTCGGCGGTTGTGAGCGGTACCCGGCTGACCTCCTTGAGATAGAGCCCAATCGTATCATCCGTATCGATATTTGCCAGATAATCGTCGAGCGCCAGGTCAGGCCCCTGGTCCGCTTCCCCGCTTTCCTCTACCGCAACCAGCTCATCTTCTGTGGGTTCGGGCGTGGATGTATCCTCAACAAAAGGGATTCCGGCGCTCAGGAGGGCTGAAAAGGCTTCCTCCAACTGCTCTACGTCCTGCTCGGCCTCCGGGAAAAAGTGCAGGATGTCGTCCAGAGTTACGTAGGATTTCTGGCGGCCCAGTTCAATCAGCCGCGCGATGGCTGAAAATTCTTCTTCGTCGTCTACGATCAAAATCTTGTCTACATCCATTCATCAAGTCCGGCTAGCATGGTTTTATTGGATCGATCCGCTAAACTAGAATACACTTTTTTGGAATGAATTTCAATACTTGGCGAGGATTCGGATGTTCTGTAACGGTTTTGTTTTACGGCTGCCCGGTTCCTGCGCCCCCAGGGCAGCCGTAATTCTCGTCGAATCCTTAAGTTTAACCCTCTACGGGGTGGGAGTTACGGTGGCCTGCAATTCGGGTGTGGCGGTCGCCGGGGAGGTCGTCGGCGTCGGGGTATTCAAGTAGGGCGGGGACGCCAGGAGGTCCGTAAGGGGTTCAATTCCGTTCAGGCTTACGACCAGGATGTTACCCATATCTTTCCGGACATAGTACCCGTTGCTGGTTGGTGTGATATCTCCAATTTCCAGGGAGGATTCTGCACCTTCTGAAAACGTGACCTTTATTGTGTAAGATGGTTGATCCAGCCCGAAAATATCCAGATTGCCTTCATACTCATTCAGCTTGCGAAGCGCGGTGATTTGGGAGGCCGCCGCTTCCGCCTTGCCCGGATCAGCCACCGCGGTGACCGGCTCCTCGATCATCCAGGATTCGCCCTGTCTGGCGATGACAACCTGATCGCCTGTGTCGGATCTGATTTCTATCCTTGACACCTGTCCTTCGATTTCGTCAAAAAGTGGAGAAGATCCGGTGGCAGGTGTTGCCGTCTCGATTTCCTCCTTTTTATTCTGGTTCAAGTAATAGGCAAAACCTACGAGAGCAGCAAGGAGAATTAAGAGAATCCAAGTTTGTCGTCGCACCATGTCATCCCCTTTTCCTTCGAGCCAGCCAGGCGGAAATGCCCATGAATACGATCGCGCCGGGCAGCACCAGGATGGAAAGAATGATGATCATGATGAACTGGAAAGGAGGAATTTGCCTGAAGATACGCGTGACTTGATCCCGCGGTGTGATGTTGATCAACGATTCCTGCTCCGCCCCCCAGTCCACCGAATTGACGAACATGTTTCCATTCCCCAGGACATCGAACAACTCGTCCGAGGCAAATAATGAATTGCCGAAGACAACAATGCGGGCTTCAGTTGCCGTATTTTCTCCGGCCACCGCCATATTCAAGGGTCCAAGCAAATCCGTACCTTCATCATATGCGACCTGATCGGTATCACTGGTCAGGTTTGTTTCCCCCCAGGAATTATCCGAAGTGGAAATGAGAGGTGTGAGTACAACGTTTTCGGGAGGCGTTTGGGAGGTGCCGATGCTGCGCGCTTGGGGCATGACCACCGAATAATTTTGGGACAAGTTTTGCGTGATCGGATGTTCGTTGGCGTAGGTGGAGATCGCGTTCAGGGGTTGTTGGCTGGAAAGGTCGAAGATGACGTCCTCATTGAGAATAATCCCCCAATCCTGCTCCAGATATTCAGCCAACGGGTCCTGCGACTCGCCGAATTCCGTCGAAATTCGCGGATCCTCCATGATCACCAGTGATCCGCCCGCATCTAGGTACTTCTTCAAAATAATGACCTCGGTTCTTGAAACCGGTTTTTTGGGACCGGCAATGACGATCGCCAGCGCATCCTCGGGGATTTGATTTTCGGCCAAAAGGTTGATTGGATTGATTGTGTAATTCTTCGATTCCAACGTCCTCTTGGCGGTCGCCAGCCCGATTTGATCCTGGCCGGCCCCCTCCAGGGCTGCCTCCCCGTGCCCTTGCAGGAAATACAGCGCGCGTGCCTCGGGGCTGATCAAACGGATCAATGTCTCCGTCAGTTCGGTTTCTGAGACAAACGAAGCGATTTCCTTCTGGTTACCCATCACAAGCAATATCTTCCCGTCCCCGGTCACACCAGCTTCGCGTGCGGCAATGGGGTTTTGATCGGGATCGATGAACTCATAATCGAATTTTTCATTGCTATTGTCTTTAAACCGTGCCAGTAATTCTTCTGCGTTGGATCGAGGAAGGTTTATCGAATAGAAAGCGGTGGCCTTAACATTTTCCGGCAGAGTGGCCAGAGCCTGAAGGGTTTCCGGGGCAAGCGTATTCGATTTATCCTCGGTCATGTCCCAGGGAGCCCCCAGGAATTTCGGATTTTGGAAGGCCAGCAGGTTGATCACGATCAGGATTCCGGTAAATGCCAGCACCATGATCAGGGAATTGGATCCATAACGAGCCTGACGACCGCTGATAAAGCGTCGAATGGTGTCCGGCATCATAAAAGCGTAGGCCGCGAGGCCGAGCACGATCGATCCGAGGCTGATCTGCAATGGCAGTGTCAATGCGTCGGCAGTCTGACCCGGAAACATATCGAGTGCGATCAAGCCCCGCGCCGCTCCAAGCAAGGCGGTCGAGACGCAAGCCAGTCCGGCCAGTCCGAGGGCTAGAAAAGCGTAACGAGCAGCAGGATTCTTCTTTTTTCTTGCCATTAGCGCCATCTCCGGATTTCGATCGCGGTGGTACCTGTGAACAAACCCAACGCGGTCAAACTAAGAAAATAGACCAAATCGCCCAGGTTGATCGTGCCTTCGTTCACCGATTGTGAAAAATGGTCGGAGATACTCAAGTAGTTAAGAAAATCCCCGCCATTTTGCAGCCAATCCGCTGGGAGGTTGACCATGAACCACAGGAAAAAGTACAGGCCCAGGGTGACGAAGAAGGCGGCGAACTGGTTGGTGAAGATCGCGGAAATCCCAGTGCCAAGCGCGAGCAAGGCTGCGGTAACCAGGATCACGCCAATGTAAGATGAGATCAACTTGATTTTGTCGAGATTGGGTGACACATATTGATTCATGATGAAGGGGAAGATCAACGTGCCGGCTGCCAAAACCATGACGAACAGGAACGCTCCAAGCCATTTCCCCGCGACCAGTTCGAAATCTCGCACCGGCGCAGTAAGCAGAAGTTCCAATGTACCCATGCGCGCCTCGTCGGAAAGAAGCCTCATGGTCAGTGCTGGAGCCAGGAAGATCAACAGGAACACGAATAGCCAGGTGATCGGGCTGGGCTCAGGGACAGGTCCACCATAGAACGATTGTTGGGAACTGACCCACATGATGATCGAAAAATAGATCCCAATGGGCAGGAAGATGGCCAGGGCGATCACGTACGCCAGCGGGCTGTTGAAATAATTCTGGTATTCGCGCTTAGCGATGGTCCAAATGTTCTTCATGGTAATCCTCAATTGCCTCGCCTCGGTTCCGAGTTGGTGAGCTCAAGAAAGATCTCTTCAAGGCTCAAGCCGAGAGGCCGTAACTCGAGCAGATCGTAACCGGATTTGATCACCTGTTTTGCGACTTCCGGTCGAAGGTCCTTGCCAGAAGCGAACTCGAATTCCACGACGCCTTCATCCTTCAATTCGACGCCGCGAACTCCTTTGATCTCCTTGATCACAAGCCCCAGCTCGCGGTCGGCTTCGCCACGTACTCGCACAATCACCCTCTCCGCCCCAACCAGACGCGCCTGAAGGTTTTCAGTAGTGTCCTCGGCCACGATCTTGCCTTTGTTGATGATCAGCACCCGGTCGCAGATGTTCTGGGCCTCATGCAGCAGGTGCGTGGAGAGCAGCACGGTGCGTTCCTTCCCGATCTGGCGGATCAGTTCTCGGACCTCGACCACCTGGCCCGGATCGAGACCGATCGTGGGTTCGTCCAGGATCAGAACCTCCGGATGATGCAGGAGAGCCTGGGCCAAACCGATGCGCTGACGCATGCCTTTTGAGAGCGCCCCAATGTATCCCTGGGCTCGATCGGTCATAGCCACCATATCCAAAGCTTCATCCACCCGCTCTTCCACATTCGGAAGATCCCTCAATTCGCCCATAAACTTCAGATAATCGAATACGATCATTTCGTTGTAGAGCGGAACCGTCTCCGGTAAGTAGCCAACACGCTTGCGAACCTCCAGGGATTCCTCAACCACGTCGTACCCAGCGACGATCGCCTCGCCATCGGTAGGCGGCATGAAACCGGTGAGAATCCTCATGGTAGTGGTTTTTCCTGCGCCGTTCGGGCCCAGGAAACCGACGATTTCCCCCTGCTGGGCGTCGAAGCTCACATTGTGGATCGCGCGGCGGGAACCGTAGTCCTTGGTAAGACCGCTAACTTTGATCATATCCTCTCCTTGCAAGGTACATGGGTGGTTTACAAACAAAAGGCACGGCCGGCGAAGCTGGGCTGTGCCTGAATTTTTTTCCCGTCGATGTTTACTATACAATAATTCAAATATCAAAGTCAAGCAGGTTGTCAATTTCTAATCAAATGCTAATCTCCAAATGGTGGGGATATAATGGGCATATGACAGAGTTGCTTTATCAGACCGATTCCTACCTGCGAGAGTTTCAGGCAAATATTTCGGCCTACGATCCTCAAAATCGGGGAATTACCATGGACCGCACGGCTTTTTATCCCGGCGGGGGCGGGCAGCCTTGGGATACAGGGGTTTTGATTTCAGGCGACGACACGTATAAGGTCGAAAAAGTAAAGAAAGCGGGGGATGAGGTGGTTCATTTCCTAGACCGTGAAATGCCATCCCCGCTTCGCTCCGGGACGGTCCGCGCGGTGCTCGATTGGAACCGGCGATACCAGCTGATGCGGACACATACTGCGCTCCATATCCTTTGCGGAGTTGTCTTCCGCGATTATGGCGCACAGGTTACTGGCGGGGACATGGATCCTCTCAAAGGTCGAATGGATTTTGAATTCGAAACCATGCGCGGAGAGCTGGTTCGTGCGATCGAAACGGCAGTGAACCTGGAGGTTGAGAAAGGGCGCCCGATTCAAGTGCGTATCCTCCCCCGGGAGGAGGCTTTCCAGATCCCCGATCTGATCCGCACCAAGATCAACCTGCTGCCGCAGGGTATCCAGCAGGTAAGGACGGTCGAAATTGCAGGATTGGATCTGCAGGCAGATGGAGGGACACATGTGGTCAATACCCGCGAGGTTGGCCGGATTCGCATCGCGGATTACAAGAGCAAGGGAGCGATCAACAAGCGCATCTACATTGAACTCGAGCCATCCTGATCGGTCGAAACATGTACTCATTGGATTTTTGGCTCTTCCGATACCATTTGGAAAATGCCTAAACACGATGGAAACCTCACTCCTTGACTCTTGCACCCGGGGAAAATGAGTACCGAACTTCCACTCGCGGAATATTTCCTGTGTGTGTCGAAGGGCTCCGGGACTTCGTGCGTACCCTGGCAACACCCTCCAGTGCAGCACCGCACACAAAAAGGATGAAAGGCGGAATTATTGCGGGTGATTTCCCTTCGTGAACTTTGTGGTTAAAAAGGTGTTCAGGTTAATAACGGTAGAGTCGATTGTATTTTTATCCTGGGAGGGCTCGGTTGCAAACTGTCATTACCTGACGAATTTGTAGGCTATTTCCGGGAGGTATCCATGGATTATCGGCAACTTGGGAGAACGGGAATGCGAGTATCGCCCCTGTGCTTGGGGACGATGCAATTTGGGTGGTCACTCAACGAAGCGGAATCACATTTTGTCCTTTCCGCCGCGTTGGATGCAGGCATCAATTTTTTCGATACAGCAGATATCTACTCCAAATGGGTGGAGGGAAACCCCGGTGGGGTTTCAGAAACGATCATTGGCACCTGGATGAAGAAGAACAACATCCCGCGCGACCGGCTGGTTCTCGCGACCAAGGTGAGGGGCGAAATGGGAACCGGCCCTAATCATGAAGGCTTGAGCAGAATTCATATTCGCCATGCGGTCGAGGGATCCCTGCGCAGGATGCAAACGGATTACATCGATTTGTATCAATCCCATTGGACGGATGAAAATACGCCCATCGAAGAATCGATGCAGGCGTTCGATGAACTCGTCCGGCAGGGCAAGGTTCGTTACGTTGGAGCTTCCAATTACTCAGCATGGGAACTTATGCAAGCTTTGTGGGCTTCAGACAAGCACAATTGGGTCCGCTATGAAAGCCTGCAGCCGCATTACAACCTGATCAACCGTGAGGAATTTGAACGGGAATTGCGTGCGGTATGCCGGGAGTACGGGATCGGAGTGATTCCCTACAGCCCGCTGGCTGGTGGTTTTTTAACAGGAAAATACCGCAAGAACCAGCCGTTGCCGGAAAGCAAGCGCGCCGAGGGGCGCAAGCGATCCATGACAGAAAAGAACTTCGCGCTTCTATTTGAGTTGGAAGCGATTGCCAGCCGTCGCAAAAACTCCATTGCCCAGGTTGCCCTGGCCTGGATTCTGGCCGATCCGATAATCACCAGCCCGATCATCGGTGCGACTAGTGTGGCGCAATTGAACGAAAACCTGGGCGCCTTGAACGTCCGGCTTACCGACGAGGAGAAATCGACTTTGGATAAATTGACGAATTGGAAAATGGAAGAGAGTTGAGCGACGAGGTTAATCTCTTTTTTCACAATCTGAATACGAACTGACCTTCTGGTTTCCCTCCAGCTTTATCCCCATTCAAGCTCAATAAGAATCCAACCAAAGTCATGCTTGAATCCAAGCCTGTATAGTGCTATAACAATTTCAACTACGTGGTTTGTGAATACAACCCCATTGTGGATTGTTTCACAAGAAAAGGAGCTCGACCATGCTGAAGTCGGGATTCACTAAACAGGTATTCATCGGGGGATTGATAGGCTTGACAGGCGTGGCTGTCGCCGTAGCGGCGGGATTGTATTTTATCCCCGGAGTGGATATTCAACTGCCGCCTCCGGCCACTTTCGATTTAACCATCGGCGAACCCTACGACGAGGCGACGGTTTTTCTTTTCGATAACGTGAACATCCGCGTAGATACCCATACATCCCCAATCCCATCCTGGGTGGAGGACAGGTTTATCATTAATTTCGATAACGATACCTATTATCTGTATCTCGACGGTCGTTATGTGACCGAACAGAAGGGAGAATCTCCTGCATTGGACAGGGGCAGGTACGCGTATTCGCTGTGGATTCCCTGGGAGGCGGTCGACCCGGGCAGGCATACGCTCACAGTTGTGGGAAAGAATGTCTATTGGACCGGGGTTTCAAACGCGGTTCATGTCAATGTAGTCGATCTTGCTTTAGTATCGGGCGGCGACCCCTATACCCCTCAGTCGGATGACACATTGGAGTCGGTGGCAAGGAAATTCGGACTGTCGCCAATAATGCTGGGAGCTGCCAACCCAAATATCACAAGTTTTCGGGATCCCATCTCGCCGGATATGCCAATCTCCATTCCAAAGGCTTTTGAGCCTGTGGATACGCCGCCGCAGGACGACGTTCAAGTTGGGGAAAACGGGTACTTTCCCGGAGGCGATTCCGAACCACCTGAAAAACCGATTAACAAGGTGGCTTTATGGGTGGAGCTTGGTCTTACCAAGGCTGGTTTTATCAAGGACGGTCCGCCCGTCGCGCCAACGCTATTCCGATTTAAGGAGACCTGCGAGGTCACTCTTTATATTCGAGACAATTCCAACAATGAACTTGGCTTTTATCTGTACCGCCTGAATCCCGGCTCGACAGTTTTTAATCGGATCGCCACCTTTGGCCCGCACAGCGGGGACAAGTTCATTGAATATACGGATAAGGGTTTGTATGGAAAATATCAGTACTATGCATCGGCTTTCAACGCGCAGGGTGAATCTGTTGACAGTTTTATGAGCGCTGAATTTTGGGATAAGGGTTGTCTTGATCCCAAGATGGCTGCCTATAAATTGAATCAAGTAACCTTAACTCCAAAGGTATTTGCTGATAAGGCTTATTGTTATTATTCTTATCAGGAGGGGGAGTGGTCCAGACTTCCAGAGGATCCGGATGCGTTTGTGTATCCCACGTCGAATGGCTTCGATCTCTCACGCCCATTTTCCGAACTCACGC